>DMAT01000174.1 GCA_003451635.1 Syntrophus sp. (in: bacteria)
TGCTCTCGACGGGCTCATTGTCCGGGAGGCGGGAAAGTCACTCCGGGACACCGTCGCTTATCGGCAGGGATTATTTCAGGTTCAGGACGAGGCATCCCAAATGATCGCCCGGCTGGTGAATCCGGTGGCGGGAGAGACCATCCTGGATCTCTGCACCGGGATGGGAGGAAAGGCGACCCATCTGGCGGAAATAATGGCGAACCGGGGCAGGATTATCGCCGTCGATCTCCGGAAAGGTAAGCTCCGGCAATTACAAGACCTGGCCAAACGCCTGACTGTCCGGATCATCGAACCCGTCGCGGCGGATGCCACCGCCGATCTCGACAAGGTTGATCATGAATCCTGCGACCGGGTCCTCGTCGATGTTCCCTGTTCGGGTCTGGGAACCCTGCGCCGGTGCCCCGAGATAAAATGGCGGCTGACACCGGAAGTCCTTCAAAGTAATACCCGGCTTCAGAAGAAATTGCTTGACCGGGCCGGGAATTATGTAAAACCGGGGGGAAGGCTGATCTACAGCACCTGTAGCATCATGCCGGAAGAGAACGAGGAGATCGTCGAAGCATTTCTGGCGACCCATCCTGAGTTTCACCTGATCTTCCCCGCCGGCGTAGAGCCGTCGTTTTTAGATGAACGGGGATACTTCCGGACCTTCCCCCATCGCCATGGAACCGACGGCTTCTTTGGTGCGGTAATGGAAAAAATGACCAAGAAAGAGCGATGACCCCATCGGATGGAAGGATTGACCATGAAGAAGAAAATAATCACCATTGCCGGCATGCTGATCCTCACCCTGGGGGCAGGGGTGATTTACAGCCTGCCCTACGTGACGATCTACCGGATCATTGTGGCTTTGGAAGCGAGTGATAAGCAGCAACTAGCAGAACTTGTTGACTTTACTCAGATCAGGGAGAATATGAAGGGCTTCGTCGGGACAAAGCTTAACGCCGGGCCAACTGATACGAAACCTGACGCTTTGGGACAAATCCAGAAGTCCCTGACCTCACGGGTCGTCGCCGGCGCCGTGGAAAATCTGATTACTCCGGAGGGCCTGGCCTCTTTCATGCGACAGAACCTGGAAGCCATGGTTGCGGCTCAGGACGGTCCAAACAAGATAAAACCAACTGCCTGGCTGCTGTTTGTTACTCTTGTCGGACATGCCGATCTCGCCTATGCCTCCCCGTCCGAGTTCATCGTCGCCTTTAAGCTAAGTGATGTCGGACAGATACGGTTTGTTTTGCGCAGAAATGGCGTGGCATGGCGACTGACAAATATTGAATTTTAAAAATTAGTGAAAGGCAATCCTCATTCCCCCTTGGCATAGGCGTCGATAAGGGATTGGAGGTGGGATAAGGCCTGCTTGGTGTCGGCGGGTGCTCCATCCGGGATCGTGCCGGCAGGAAGCAGGATCACTCGTTCGTCTGTGGTTCCCGTTTCCTCGGCCATAATGATCATTCCCTCGGATACGACGAGGTCGGGGGAAATGGCTTCGATGCGCCGGGCGGCGATGACCCCGCTCAATACCTTGCCCAGGTGGCCGATAGTGCCATGTGTCATGACCCTTGCCTCCGTGGCTTCTTCCAGGACATTCCTCCCCGTCATGGTTCCGCCCAGGACGACGGTCCGGATGCTGGAACGCAGGAGATCTGATCCCGTAAAATGTCCGCCGTGAATAACCATTCCCAAAGCGGTGATGCCAAATTCCGCGCCGTCAAAGCGGCCGCCACGCACCTCGGCATGCCTGGCCTCGCTCAAGGCGCCCCGTCCTGTGAAGTCCCCTCCGGTGAGAACCACGTTGCTGCCTTCACAGAAGGCGTAGTCCCCAGTGAAGGTTCCCCCCTTGACGGCTGCGGATTTGATGCCGTAGCAGGCCATGGAACCGGAGAATTCACCGCCGCTGATCTCCAGCCTTTCGGCGGCATAGAAGGAAAAGGCATTACTGAAGCGACCGCCAAGGACGCGGGCATCCTGGGCGGCGTGAAAGGCGTGGGGGCCACGGAAATCTCCGTTCTGGATAGTGGCGTGGAAGCTGCCGCGAAAGGCATATTCCCCTTCAAAGAGGCCCTCCTTTACATGCGCATTTTTTTGACCAGCCTTGTCGGGATGGGGCTTGGAAAACCACATTATTCAACCTTTTCTGTTTCTAGTCCGGGCACCCTTCGTACCCTCTGAGACAAGAACTTGTTTTATTGTTGGGGGAGCATAAGAAATGCCTCGATGGGTGTCAAGTAATTATCAGCCCATGTCCAGCCCAAGATAGTGTCGAAAATATTTCTATTCATAAAAGTATTTATTATTGCACAAAAAAATTCTCGTCGACACAACTCAAAGAATCTTGACTCTCAAAGAATTTGAAAAGGCGAATCTTTAATTGATTTGTCCTTCCCGTAAGAAATAAATACCTGATACCCCATGTCGGATATTGAAAAGACGTTTTTTATTGCATATTCAGGCAGTATCGTTTACATGCTCTCCATGCCTATCTAGGAACAGCAAATAATTTATCTCTTGGAAGATGGTCTTTTTAAACGCATTTATGATTACCGTTTCGAGAATCCCATAAATTGACATGAATAACACTTTATACTATCAAGTTGACCCGACGTGGTTTATCGTGATATTATTAATATTGTTAGTGATTGCTACAGTAATTAATGCAGTAATAACTAAGAAATCATTGAAGGCAGCAAAAGAACAGACTGAAGCTGCTCATAAGCAAGCTAGTGCAACAATAGAGCTAAACAAGTCGATAGATTCAATGATTTGGGCAATTAATAAGCTTCAGGATGATTTTCTGTCTGGAGAAGATCGCCAAAAACAGGTTGAGAAAATAATAAGAGAAAGAAATATTGACGTCCTCATCAAAAGTCAATTAAGCAAAAACAGCTAATTACTGTCCCCCGCAAAGTCCGCCTCAGGCGTTATTTAACCCCAGACGGGCACTCACTGGAGAAAAAGCAATGGCCCCCTTCACGTTACCCCCTGGTATCGCCCCGGCGCATTTCTGATTCGATTTGCCAGATTTCCCGCTTACCATAACCCGGCTCGGGCACTACAATCCGCATTCATTATTGCTATTTCTTAAGTGGTTATGATAGCCATGCCCAATCAAATGGGTTTATAGATGAAACAATTCCGAATTATAGCATTTGTCTGTTTTCTGCTGGTCATGGTTTTTGCCTCAGCTTCCTATGCCGAGGTCAAGACCTACACCATGACGGTCCGCCAGCTTTTCGGGGGTGGGCAGTCGCCCGATTCAGCTACGGTGTCCGCTGTGACCAAGGCGAAGCGAGAAGCCCTGGAGCAGGCTGGAACCTACATAGAATCCATGACCCTGGTCCGCGATTCGGCCGTGGCCGTCGATGAAATCTTCGCCCTGGCCGCCGGGCTTCTCAAGACCGAGATCGTGACGCGCAAAAATATAATGGAAGGCAATCTCTTCGGCATTGAGGTAACGGCCAAGGTGGATGTGGACACCGCCGTCATGGAGATGCGCGTCAAGGCCCTCCTTGCAGATCGGGGCAGTCTGGATGAAATCAAGAAGCTGAAGGCCCGGGAGAGGGATTTGCTGGATCGCGTGGGCGAGCTTGAAGAGAAGAACATGGCCATCCTGAAATCCCCGGACAAAAGCGCGGAAAAAGACTTGTCCAGGGCGTTTGGCGAGACATCCGCCGAGCTTGAGGATCTGGACCGCCTTCTGGACGCCAAGGTCGCCGCAATTGCCCGCGGTATCGCCGAGATCAAGCAAGCCACGACCCGCATCGAGAAGTCGCAGGAGAAGATGATCCTGTCTCTGGACAAGATCAGTAAGGGCTTCGAGGAATTGGCCAGGCAAGGCGGGATCATCTCATCGCCCAAGACTCCCGAGGAGTTTTACAGCAACGCCCGCGTGTACGAGTTGCGCGGCGACTACGGTAACGCCCGCCGGGCATACATGGAATATTTTCGTTTCGATCTGGATTTTATCGATCCCCATGTCCGGTTCCAAACCTTTCTGAAGGTTCAGGAGGGCCGTGAAGGGGCACGCGAGGTTTATGAATACATCAGGAAGCAGGGCAAAAGCTTTATCATCCCTTTTGTTGCCCTGTTTTTGCTGGACCGCGAGGCCAGGGTGCGCGGATTTGAGGAGTTCGCCCTCAAAAGACCGGATTTCGGCCCGGTCTATTATGAACTGTCCAGGGATTATTCCGAGGCGAGACTGCCTGGTCGGGGCATCGAGGACAAGCGCCGGGAAAAGGAATATCTGGAGAAGTTTCTGGCCGCGTATAAAGCCGGCCAGAAACTTCTCCAGATATTCCTTTTCCCGGCGCTTGTCCTCGATGCCCCGACCAGGCAGTCT
>DMAT01000120.1 GCA_003451635.1 Syntrophus sp. (in: bacteria)
CAATGCACCCGGAGCCATAACGGTGCCATGTGGGCGGTGAAACTCGGCTACAAGAATGTCTATCGTTATCCCGGCGGCATCAAGGCCTGGGCGGAGGCGGATTATCCCATCGGGACGGTTAAATAACAAGTGGCTGAATTTAATGAAGAGTGTACAGGCTGCGGCGCCTGCGCCGCCGTCTGTCCCTTTCTCGCCGAGTACGGGACGCCGGACCTGATTCTTCGGGAACGTCCGGAGGCGTCTTTTTATTGCACGTCCTGCGGCAAGTGCAGCGCTGTTTGTCCCCTGGATTTGTCGCCGGCCGCCGCTTTTTTCGAGGTCAAGCAGCGGCTGGTGCAAGAAGGTCAGGTCCCGCTACCCGCCCGGAGGGTGCTGGACGGCGCCCGGGGTTTCGCCAAAACCGGGCATGGATTTCCATTTACTTTTTATGGAAGTAAAGATACGGTTTTCTGGCCGGGGTGCGGTCTCGCCGCAAACCGGCCGGGACTGGCCCGGGAGATCCGGAAAATCCTGAGCAGCCGGTTGAAAAAGCAGGTCGGGCTGGTCCTCGACTGCTGCTACGATCCTGTTTACGGGTTAGGGGATACGGCAACGGCCTGCGCTGCGTTGCAGGACATCAACAAGCGCCTTCGGGACGGCGGCGTTACCAAGGTCATTACGGGCTGCCTGAATTGTCATAAGCTCCTGTCCCAACATCTTGAGGACATTGAGGTCGTTTTCATCCTGGAGCTTTTGCCCCCGGACCTCTTTGAAAAGCAGGGGCAGGGGCCGATGTATCTTCATCACCCCTGCCCGTCCGCGCGGTGGGAGGAAACCAGAGGTGCGGCCAGGAGGTTGTTTAATTATCTCACGGGGACAAATTTACAAGCATCCCCCCCTGCCGGGGCAGTCCCTATTACCGGAACGTCCGATGCACAGTGCTGCGGCGCCGGCGGCGGCTTGTGTTCCTCAGCTCCGGAGTTGGCCGACCGTTTTCTCGACCGGATCGTCGGGGAAGGAGGGGGCCGGACCATGGTAACGTATTGCGTCGGCTGTCAGAACCGCTTTCTCAAACGAGGTGTGGAAGCGGTCCATCTGCTCGAATGCCTGCCGGGGATAACACCGCGCCGGAAGGCGCCTTCCCCTCTCGGGCAGTGGTTTAACCGCTTGTCCCTGGCCATAACCGAAAGGCTGAAAACGGGAAAATCCCTCGCCGTAGTCATCATTGCCCTCCTGATTGGAGGCGGCATTTATCTCAATGAAATTAATGTCTTTTCGGAGACATTATTGATACTATCGCTCTGTTACTCCCCGTCGCCCTGCGGCCGTTTTTCCGGAAGATCGGGGAGGACGAAACGGCGGCGCTTCCTGATAAACCCCGTAAAAAGGACCAAACAAAATAAGGAGATTTAGTGATGGCTGACTATTATGAGCAGAAAGATCTGGCCGACTTTGCCAACATCGGGGAATACGCCCCGGAATTGGGAGAAAAGTACTTCGCCTACTATGGAGAGGCGATGAAAGACGGCGCCCTGTCGGCGAGGGAAAAGGCGTTGATTGCCCTGGCTGTAGCGACAACGCAAAAGTGCCCTTATTGCATCGACGCTTACACAAATCAGTGCCTGTCTCTGGGTGTATCCCAAGAGGAAATGATGGAGGCCGTCCATGTCGGGTCGGCCATGGTGGCCGGGATTGTCCTGGCCCATGCCACCCAGATGCGCAAGATTATCAAGAAGAAGGAAATGTAACCGTGACGACTTCGTCGTCTTATATCTGACTCTTTACGAGGTCATCAACCATGATATCAATTTTCCCCTCTTTTGAGGAAAAGGCGGCCGGCCCGCTTGAGGCGGAGGGCATCGAGATCTTTCAGATCAATCTCGGCTACCGCTGCAACCTGGAATGCCGGCACTGCCATGTCGAGGCAGGTCCAAACCGGCCGGAACTCATGTCCCGGCCGGTGATGGCAATGTGTTTGGAAGTATTGCAACGCTACCCCATTCCTACAATCGATATTACCGGGGGAACTCCAGAGATGCATCCCGATTTCCCCTGGTTCCTTAAAGAATGCGCCGCCCTGGGCCGGCGCCTCCTAGTGCGGACCAACGGCGTCGTCCTTCTGGAGGAGGAGTACGCGGATTTTCTCGATTTATATGCCCGGCAGCGGGTAGAGGTTGTAGTGTCATTTCCCCATGTGGATCCGAAGATGACGAACCGCCAGCGGGGCGAAGGCGTGTATTCCCGGCTGATCGAAGCCCTCCTGATGCTCAATAAAAGAGGCTATGGGCAAACCGGCAGCGGGCTGATCCTTAATCTGGTCCACAATCCCAGCGGAGCCTATCTCCCCGGCCTGCAGAACAGTCTGGAAAACCATTACCGCCAGGCCCTCAGGGAAAAACACGGGATCGTCTTCAACCAGCTCTTCTGTATCACGAATATGCCTATCGGCCGGTATTTGACTTACCTGCAACAGACCGACAATTATGAAGAGTACATGACAGCCCTTGTTAATGCCTTCAACCCCGCGACCCTGGAGAGCGTCATGTGCAAGTCCACCCTTTCCGTCGGCTGGGACGGCAAACTCTACGACTGCGATTTCAACCAGATGCTGGGCATGACGGTGAACCACGGCGCTCCGGAACATATTGAAATGTTTGACTTGAACAGGCTTGCCACACGCCGGGTCGTTACGGGGAATCACTGCTACGGGTGCACGGCGGGGGCGGGAAGTTCCTGCCGGGGTGAAATTGCATGATAAAAGCAGGCTTTATGATCGTCCGGTCTGTTTTGGCATTGCTGATCCTGACGCTCTTTACTCAGACTGCGGTACTGGGGGCGGAACAGACGATTCTCTTCCGGGAGAACTTTGATAGCCTCTCCCAATGGGAACCCCTGACCTTTCCCAAGATCAAGGATCATTCAACCTACACCCTGGTCAAGGAAGGGGGGAAATCAGTATTAAAGGCCGAAAGCCGTGCTTCCGCCTCGGCCCTCGTCTATCGCCGGACTTTCAATGTCCATGATAATGCCCGTATCCGCTGGCGCTGGAAGGTGACCCAGCTATCGGACCGTGGAAACCCCAAAGAAAAAACGGGGGACGACTATCCCATCCGGGTCTATGTCATGTTTCAGTATGATCCCGACAAAGCAACCTTGGGTGACCGTCTGATCTACGGAGCCTCCAAGGCGATCTATGGCAAATACCCTCCCCACAGCACCCTGAACTATGTCTGGACGGGCCATAATCTTCCCGAACGATTCATCATCAGTCCCTATACGGACAAGGCCCGCATCGTGATTCTGGAGCGGGGTAAGCAGCGGGTCGGCCAGTGGGTGGAAGAATCGGTCAATGTCCTGGACGACTACCGCAAGGCCTTTGGCAAGGATCCTCCACCGCTGGCCGGGATCGCCGTCATGAGCGACACGGACAACACTGGAGAAATTGCGGTTGCATACCTGGATTATATTGAGGTGGGACGATAGAGGATGAATCGATCCAAACAATCTATTTTCCGGAACGCACCGGGAGGGCACGGTATAAGTAGCTGAAGGACTGATGACGCCAGATCCGTCTGCCTTCGGTGAAAAAGAAGAGGGCGGCGTCGGAACCGCGTTTTTCCGATGTCCAGGCCCAGGCGCAAGTAAGACCGATCGATTCCGTCGA
>DMAT01000260.1 GCA_003451635.1 Syntrophus sp. (in: bacteria)
CGCGCCAACCATCGCCCGAACGAAATGTCCGGGGGACAGCAGCAGCGGGTCGCCATCGCCCGCGCCCTGATCGGATCGCCGGCGATCATCCTGGCGGATGAACCTACCGGCGCCCTGGATACGAAAACGGGAGAAGAGATTATGGATCTTTTCCAGCGCCTCAACCGGGAGGAAGGCATTACGGTGGTGATTATTACCCATAATCCGGGGCTCGCCGAGCAATGCCGGCGTTATGTAAAAATTATCGACGGGATGATATATTCGGAATGACCCTCCTGCAAGTAAATTTTCGCGAAGCCTTCCGAAGCCTCTGGGGTTCCCGGCAGCGCAGTCTGCTGGCCCTGATCGGCATCGTCATCGGCATCGGCTCGGTCATCGGCATGGTGTCCATCGGCACCATCGTCCAACAGGAGGCCATCCGGCAGTTCAAGGACATGGGGATCGATATCATCACCATCAGGAAAAGCTTCAGCGAAAACAAGAAAACCGAATTCAGCATGGATATCATCCTGAGGATCACCGAGGAAAAGCGGAACATCCTTGCCGTCGCCCCCTACCTGGCCAGCGGGACCGAGATCAACCGGGGACGCCAGAAGTTCAACATGGAACAGATGGGGGTCACCGCCAACTTCTTCGATTTGAACAAACTTCAGATCCGCCAGGGGAGAGCCGTCTCGGAACTCGACCAGAATCGTTATTTCTGCGTCGTCGGCGACGAGCTGGCCGATTTTCTCCGGAAAACTGGGACGGCAAGGATTTTAGGCAGCCAGATTACGGCGGAGGGACGTGCCTATACGGTCATCGGTATCCTGGACAAGGTGGCCGAAGGAGGGCTTCGTCCCTACGGAATGAACAGGGCGATGATGATCCCCATCTCCACGGCCTTAAGGACCTTCCAGAGTCCGGAGATCAATACGGTCATGGCCAGAATCGCTCCTCATGTCTCCATCACACAGATTAAGGCCGAAATTTCTGATTATTTTAGAAAAAAGGCCAGAGGAATGCAGGTGGAAGTCACCTCGGCGGAAGAACTGATCGACAGAATGAAGAAACAGATGCAGATGTTTTCCCTGCTCCTGGGGGCCATCGGCAGCATCTCCCTCATCGTCGGGGGTATCGGCGTCATGAACGTCATGCTCATCTCCGTTTCGGAACGGAAAAGCGAGATCGGTCTCCGCCGCGCCCTGGGGGCACAGCAGAGCGACATCCAAAGCCAGTTCCTCATCGAATCAGTCATTCTCTGCCTGGCGGGTGGGTTTATCGGCATCATCCTGGGAATCGGCATTTCTTATCTCTTCGCCTTATTCTCCAAGTGGCAGTTCATCATGTCCTACTCCTCCATCGCCCTGGGTTTCGGCGTGTCGACGGCGGTAGGAGTATTCTGCGGTTTCTACCCCGCCCGCTCAGCGGCGCGGCTGGACCCCATCAAGGCCCTGCGGTCATAGCGCCCAGTCCTGCACCTCAACATACCATTTCTCCTTCGGCATGTTTACGGACTCCGGACCGGAGGTTCATCCGGGTATTTTTGGTAATGCAATTTCCGAGCTGTTTATCTGGTCAGACAGCAGTCTGAGTAGAATTGGGGCGGCGGCGTCGCCTTTTTCTGCGCCGCTTTGCCGGGGTTTCATTAGCCGGCGGTTCGGAAAGCGTCACCCCAGGGTCATCTGAGAGGAAGGCATCCCACCATTCCAGGGCAGTTCGATTTTCCCCTCTTGCCTCCACCGATAGACGCAAATAGGCCAGGGCTTCTGCAAATTCTGGCCTGGTGACCATGGCAGCGGGACGGCGGGGCGGCATTCTGTGGAGTGACGGCTGAAAGGCGAGGATGCGGCGCAGTCGATCGCCGACCCGCGCCGGGATAGTCACGGTCTTGCAAAACTCTTCCATAAAAATGGCGCAGGCGGCATCGAGCGCCTGCTGGCGAGGGATGCCGTCACGGTGGCGGGCAAGGGTCTCCTCCTCCAGGCTGGGGCCGAAGAGTGCCGCCAGAAAGAGCGGCGGCGAGGAGGGCGTTCCGCTTCGATATAATTCATCGAGGCATTCAAGGCTTGTCTGCGCCAACTTCAAGTGATGGCTGTCTCCGTGGAGCCACTGGCTGAACCCGGGGAAAAGGGCGGCCAGGAGTCCGCTTCCGTCCATAAGACTCAAAACCGGTCGCGCCGATCCATACTGAAAGAGCTTCAGCATCTCTTCATAGAGCCTTGCCGGGGCAGCGCGGGGAATATTGGAAGAAAGGGCGCAGAGGATCTCCCAGGTGGCAGGTTCGATGACAAAGTTATGAGATGCGGCAAAACGAACCGCCCGGAGCATTCGCACCGGGTCTTCCGTAAAGCGGACAAAAGGATCGCCGATGGGACGAATTATCCGCTGCTTAAGGTCGCTCAGTCCGGTGCTGTAGTCAATAACCGAATAATCCAAGACATCGTAGAACAGGGCGTTGATGGTGAAGTCGCGGCGGAGGGCATCCTCCTCGGGGGTGCCAAAGACGTTGTCCCGGAGAACCATTCCGTCATCGTCTATGAGGTGACGGGGGGGTCTTTTGCTGTGACCCGCCTCTTCCGCTTCCACGGGGTGACGAGGCGGTTTTTTCCCGTGACCTGTCCCTTCCGTATCCGTATCCACTTCGTCGGCAGGGGCGGCGGCACGGAACGTGGAGACTTCGATAATTTCGTCCTTGAAGTGGAGATGGGCCAGCCTGAAACGGCGGCCGACGAGACGGCAGTTACGAAAGAGCCGCTTGATTTGGCCGGGGGTGGCGTTTGTGGCGACGTCAAAGTCCGTGGGGGTTCGCTTCAGGAGCAGGTCGCGGACACACCCCCCTACCAGATAGGCAATAAATCCATAGTCGCGAAGTCGGTAGAGAGTCCGCAGGGCATTAGGGTTCACCTGCTTTCGGGATATGCTGTGTCCCTTTCGGGGAATGATCAGTGGTTGCATTGTCTTCACCATAGCACACCCCGTCGAAAAAGCAAATCTTCGGCGGCAGGCTAAATACGAGGTTATCCAAATCATAATTATTGTGGAACCTCAGTTATTATTTTCGATACAAAGTTGTCCAATAAATTGATTATATTACTGCTAAATGACTTTACAATTCCATAAAAAGGGAGTACTAAAAGCGCCAAATTCATTTGGGAGAGACGATATGATCCAGCGTCCCGGTTTTGACAACGAAAAATACATCAAGGAACAGACAACGGAGATTCTTAAGCGGGTTAATCGTTTCAACAACAAACTGTATCTCGAGTTCGGCGGCAAGCTGCTTTACGACTACCACGCCGCCCGCGTCCTTCCCGGCTACGACCCTAATGTCAAGATGCGCCTCCTCAGGGAGCTGAAAGACCAGGCGGACGTCCTCCTCTGCATATATGCCGGCGTCATTGAAAGAAAGAAAATCCGCGCCGATTTCGGTATCACTTACGACGCCGACGCTTTGAAGCTCATCGACGACCTCCGCTCCTGGGGAATTTCCGTTTTAGGCGTAGTCATCACCCGTTTTGAAGAACAACCGGCGGCCATCATCTTCAAGAACAAGCTGGAGCGACGCAATATCCCGGTCTTTACCCATCTTTTTACCAAAGGTTATCCCACTGACGTGGAAATGATCGTCAGCGATAAGGGCTATGGCGCCAATGCCTGCATTGAAACCGACAAGCCCCTGGTCATCGTGACCGGGCCGGGACCGGGAAGCGGCAAGATGGCAACCTGCCTTTCCCAATTGTACCATGACTATAAACGGGGGATAAAAGCTGGATACGCCAAGTTCGAGACCTTCCCCATCTGGAACCTGCCCCTGAAGCACCCGGTGAACGTGGCCTACGAGGCGGCCACGATCGAACTGCACGACGTCAACCAGATCGACCCCTTTC
>DMAT01000371.1 GCA_003451635.1 Syntrophus sp. (in: bacteria)
GCCAACATGAGCCACGAACTGCGCACCCCTCTCAATGCTGTCATCGGCTTTTCCGAGGTTTTAACGGATAGACTCTATGGAGACCTCAATGAAAAGCAAAAAGAGTATGTCAGTTATATTTATAGTTCGGGAAGGCACGTGCTCAGCCT
Source organism: Syntrophus sp. (in: bacteria) (assembly GCA_003451635.1). Taxonomy (GTDB): domain Bacteria; phylum Desulfobacterota; class Syntrophia; order Syntrophales; family UBA8958; genus UBA8958. Next base: position 150 of record DMAT01000371.1, read on the forward strand.
CATTAACGATATTCTGGATCTCTCAAAGATTGAAGCGGGAAAAATGGAATTAGAGGTAAGCCGTTTCCCCCTTCGCACGGTCCTAGATTCATCCATCGTTATGTTGAAGGAAAAGGTCTTTAAGCACGGCATTGCCTTGAGCGTTGAGGTCGAGCCCGATGCCGAGATCCATGTCGAGGCCGATGAGCGAAAAATCAAGCAGATTCTCTTCAATCTTCTCTCCAACGCCGTGAAGTTCACGCCCGATAGGGGAAAGGTAACGGTGCGAGCGCGCCTGGCGGGGAGCGAAAATGGGAGCGAAGAGCAGCGGATGATCGAAGTATGCATAGAGGACACGGGCATCGGCATCAAAGAGGAGGACCTGCCCAGGCTCTTCGGCACGTTCACCCAGCTTCACCACTCTGTTTCAACCAAAAAATACGAGGGGACCGGCTTGGGGCTGGCCCTGACGAAGCGCCTTGTGGAACTCCATCACGGCCGCATCCGGGTAGAGAGTGAATATGGCAAGGGGAGCCGATTTTATTTCACCCTGCCGGCATATAATAAGGAAAAAAGATGAAATCTTAAAACGAGGGAGAGTTATATGGGGCAGCGCATCTTAATCATAGAGGATAATCCTCAAAACCGCTTGCTACTCAAGGATGTCCTGGAGTTTCACGGGTATGAGATTATGGAGGCGGAAGATGGTCAGGCGGGCGTCGAAATGGCGAAGAAGAACAAGCCCGATCTGATCCTCATGGACCTCCAGATGCCCGTCATGGATGGTTTAACGGCCGGGAAAATCATCCGGGGCGACGCTGATATAAAAAACATCAAGATGATCGCCGTGACCTCCTTTGCCATGTCAGGCGACAAAGAGCGCATCATGGAAGCCGGTTTTGATCATTACATTTCCAAGCCCATCGATACGAGGACGCTTCCGGTTCTGATCGAGAAGGTGCTGGGCGTCCGCCCGTAAGTTATGCAAACTGCGCCGTTGTGGATCAATCGTTTCAATCGTAAATCTTCATAATATTTCACCCATCAGCATTATCTTAAGAGATGAAGTCAGTAAAAACTCAATCAAGTAGATGGTAAACTCTGAAAATACGCATTAACCGCACAAATTTTAAATGCCCCGAATCCAGTAGAATGATCTATAAAGAACCGGGTGATTCCGCCCGGCCTCTCATAATGCTTTTAAAATGTCTTCAGATCTTCACGAATACGCCCGCCACAGCGCAACGGCGCCACAGACCAGACATAATAAGGTGCATTCGGGAAGATCTGAAGACGTACCTTCTTCTGAGGTTTCCTTTCTCCCCCTCCCCCTCGGTATCATCTTTACCGACTGCCGAATAATATGTGATTATCCCGCCACTTAGCCTCCCCGCCACCCGACGCCCTTTGCTATTTTAAGAACGTGACTGTGAATAGTGTGTGATTAATCGAAATAGTGTGTGACAGATTAAAAGCATGTGACATACATACATTAATAAAATCAAACATTTAACGCATTTGTCACACATTCACACATTTTTTTCCTCTTGTTCTAATATATTATGTTTTTTTTCTTCACTCGCGCGCCGCGTTCTATACAGTAAATATAATAGGGGTCAAAGGGGATATAAAAAGGAGACATCCCAGGGATCAAATAACGTGTGATAGCGTGACAGGATTCACACAGACATCCTTTGGATGAATAATATGGTGATACCTGGCTGAATATTTCTGCATTTCTATTCACAGATCGCCGTCTCGGCACCTGCCGGAACCACCGGTATTCAGCCAGCCGAGGAGCCCTACCTATGGTCTTTTACTTAAGATGTGGGGGAAAGGGGCAAAACCGGGTTAATGTAATATATTCAGCAAAGTATAAAGTTTGAATTGCGGATTTCCGAAAAAGCGAAATACAAAGAAAACGAACGTATAATTTAATGTTAAAACAATAAAGAATATACTTGACAAGTTTGTTTTATAAAGAGTAAAAGAAAGCCGTAAAAGAGGTATTCATTAAATTAAGGAGGTCGGCAGTGGAAAAGAAAGGTAAAGCCGTGGCGTATGTCCGGGTTTCCACGGACGTCCAGGACGTTGAGAATCAGCGCCTGGAGATTTTGAAGCTGGCCAATGATAAGGACCTGGGCAAGGTCCTGATGGTCGATGAAGTGGTTTCGGGTCGGAAGCCCTGGCATGAACGATCAATAGGCCCTATCCTGGATGAAATGCAGAAAGGGGACATCCTTATCGTGGCGGAGATGTCCCGCCTTGGCCGGTCCATGCTTGAGATTATGGAGATCCTGGCCACCTGTGCCCGGCTGGGGATAAGAGTTTATGCCGCAAAAGGAAACTGGGCGCTCGACGGAACGCTTCAATCCAAGATCATGGCCATGGTCCTGGCAATGGCCGCGGAGATCGAGCGGGATCTGATTTCTCAGCGCACTCGCAGCGCCCTGGCCACAAAGAAGTCCCAGGGCGTCATCCTCGGCCGGCCGAAAGGTCCCGGGAAATCAAAACTGGATGACCAAGCCGAGAAGATCCGGGAACTCCTCGACCTGCATGTCCCCCAGACCCGGATCGCCGAGATCCACGGCACAACGCCCGGAAATCTGGCCCACTGGATGAAGAAGCGAAAGATACCTGGTCACAGGTCCAAGCCGCAGCAGTCGGCGGCATAGGCCCCAGTCATCCAGGACCGGATCACCCCCGGTCCTTTTCTTTATGTGCCGCCAACGTGCCGCGGCCAAGATCATTCCATCCGGATCGTCGTCCTTCCATTCGCAGCAGCCGCCTTTCGTACCCTCCGCCATGGTCATTGGCTGTCTAACCATTGCCACCTGTCCTTTTTCCTATCACCCTGCCCGAAACCCCAAAACCGGAAACCCGGAGGCCTGGGACTCCCCCCCCCTGCTGATGGTGTTAACCCTGTAAATTTCTCAACTTTTTCATCTGAAACACAACATCTCATGTGCGTTGCATCTAATGGCAATACAACAAACCATCATGTTCGTCATATCATTATTCAGGGGGATGGGGGATTCGCCGTGACACACCTGATCTGAACATCATTACATCTACAAAGGGTTATTGCCGACCTGACATTTGGCCTGAGCATTACGGATCGTAAGCTAGTAACGTGCTGCTGTCGGGCGCGCGGCAGTTTGCGCGTCCCTACCAGCAGATGGTTGGATGACAGTTTTATTTTCCATAACGAGCAGATTCCAATGCACGAAGCATAACTAACATCGCATTGATACTACTAAAAATAAATCTAGCTTCAACAGGCTCAAGGATTTCATTATCGTGGGCAAGGGAACGATTATTCCTTATATTGTTAAAGCTTTCAAATAGGCTTATAAAAGATTTCAAGGCTCGGCTTGTGAATTCATGCAAGTTTTGCTCATTTTCTAAGCATTTTCTGTATTTCCCAAATCTTGAATGTAACGGTTCGTCCTGATCACACTTTATCCCTCGTGTTTCAAGCAAATGAGTGAATTTTTTAACGCAATAAGTATGCAAATGGTCAATTGCAACTTCCGGTTTGTTTGCATCCAGCGACCTTTGTATATCTGTAACCAATTCTTCGAGTGTTCGGTCGCGCGCAAACTGCTCAACTCCCTCTGATGTGAGCAGGGTCGGGTCATTATGAATTTGTTCTATAACCTTCTGAAAAGGCATGGATTTGGCTCGTGCACCCCGAGTGCTATCAGAATTTGGGTGTGCCTCAAGAAGTCCTTCACGCCGTTCCCACAATGCACGCAACACTTTTAAAGCAGTATTCTGATCTGTACGACAAAAGAACGTTGTTAAGCAATTGCGCTTCGAGCTTCCATTAACTTGGTTCTCTTTTGCGTAGATTTCAATACCGAACTCATCCTCAAAAAACTCCTCTGAACCGCCCCGACTTTTCCGGAG
>DMAT01000197.1 GCA_003451635.1 Syntrophus sp. (in: bacteria)
GCAGTTCATTGAGGACAGGCTCGGACACAAACTGTTTGAGCCTTTTTTTGATATTGTATTCCTTCACCTTGGCCCGAAGTTCCGTGTTGTCGAAAGGCTTGGTCAGGAACCCGTCGATGCCGGCGTTTACGGACTCAATGGCGCTTTCCATGGTGGCATAGCCGGTCAGGATGATCCGGGTAACTTCCGGATTGAGCTTCCCGATTTCGATAAGCGTCTCCAGGCCATTTAGTCCCGGCATCTTGAAATCGGAGATGACGGTCTCAATATCACGACTATTCTCCTGCACAATTTCGATGGCCTCCTCGCCGCTTTCCGCAAGCAGAATCGAGTAATGATCCCGTTCGAGGACCTTTTTCAGCGACCTTCTGACGCCTTCCTCATCATCTACAACCAGGACGATCATCATTCCCTCCTTCTACAGGGAAGCTCGATTACAAAGACCGACCCCTTCCCCTGTTCAGTGGACACCGAAACGTCTCCACCATGTCGTTTGATAATCTCATGGGAGATATATAAACCCAACCCCGTTCCCTTTCCTACCGGTTTCGATGTGTAAAATGGTTTAAATATATCTTTGATATGTACCGCCGGTATTCCTTCTCCCGTGTCCCGGCATTCGAAAAATACGGAATCCGTCTCCCTTCGGTAGCTCGTTTTTAGGTATATTACACCTTTTCCCTCCCCCAGAGATTGGAGGGCGTTCTTGATTATATTGATGAAAACCTGCCCCAGGTTGGCAAAATTACCCTCCACCGGAGGCAGCGCCTCTTCATAGTTCTTCTCGATGGATATGGGGAGGGTCTTGAACTGGTTGTGGAGAACCCGCAGGGCATCGTCAATGGCAACATTGATATTGACCGGCTCAACATAGGTCTGGGTCTGGCGGGATAACCCCAGGAGGCTCTTCACGATATCCCCTGCCCTTTTCAGCTCTTTCAGGGAAAAGGTCAGATCATCTATCACATCTTCTCGCTCCTTGAACGTCTCCGGCCAGTCACTGATTGTTTCGGTGCTGTTCTGCAAAAGGCTTGCGGCGCTGGCGAGGGGATTGTTCAATTCATGGGCCGTCCCTGCGACAAGTTGACCAATGGCAGCGAGGCTTTCGGATTGAATCAGTTGCTGCTGCGTCCGTTCCTTCTCCCTCAAGGCCTGCCGCAAATCGGCAGTTCTCTCTTCGACCTTCCTTTCGAGGTCCTGATTCAGCTTTTCAAGCTCACCGTACATCTTGGCATTATCCAGGGCCGTGGCGCTCTGGTTGGCCAGGGTGGATAACAGCTCCATGTCCTCGTGGACAAAGAGTTCCCCCGATTTCTTCTGTCCAAGGGCAAGGATTCCGATCAGCTTTCCCTTGGAATACATGGGCACAACCAGCGAAGATTTCCACGCCCTGACCAAATCGATGATGGCCCCTTTCTCCTGATCCGACAATCCGGAACGTTCCACCAGTGCCATATGCAAAGGTTTCCTAACTTCCTCTAAATAGGCAACCAGCGGATGCTGACGACCTATTTCTCCCAAAGAATTATCAACTACGCTCCCTTCCAACTTCCTTGCCTGAAATCGACTGCTTTTTTCATCAAAGATCATCAATTCTACATGGTCGGTCTGCAATGTTGCTGCGACCGATTTGAGGAGGAGTTCGGTGACCTCATCAATCCGTAAGAGTGTTGTCATCTGAGCGCTTACTTCTTTTAACAAACGCTGATAGTCATATTTTCCCCGGAAGAAGAGTCGATCGATAAATATCCGGACCTTTTTCCGAATGGGGTTAAACAGAATGACCATAACCAGGGAGAGGACAAATGGCAACAGCAGGGGGTGGGTCTGCCCCGTCCTGATGAAGAGGGCATTGAAGAAGGCGATGATCATGACATAAAAGAGGGTCAGGACGATTGTCAGGAGAAAATAGATGGTCCCTCTGCGGATCACCGCCCCCATATCCAGCAAGTCATATTTCAAAACCCCGAAGGCCAGCACAATGGCGGGAATAAAGCTCAAGTTCCCCATGGGGTAGACATTGAACCCGCTGACGGGAAGGATATTGAGAGAAATGAGAAACGAACTGAGTCCCAATCCCCACAGAATATATTTAATACGGTTCTTTTTCTGGTTATCCAGGGTTTTCTTCATCCCTATGAAGAGGGTATAGAGACAGTAGCAGACGGTAAAACTGACCAGGACAGTAAAGAAATGAAAGGCCATGCCCGCCTGGGCAATGATGCCGAAATCAAACCGGGCAAACCCCTTGATGAAGAGGTCCGTCGGTGTCAGGACGAAAAATATGGCGCTGAAACCATAGGCCACGTACTCCAGCCAGCGTCGCCTCGATATCCCCAGGAAATAATGAACAAATTGGATGTAGATGGGGAGGCTGAAGACAAAGACCATGTAAGTGAACCGGTCGACCTTGATGGCGAGATCCTTATCGGGAATGACGTTCACCAGGGCCACGTCGGCATTAATGAGGGCGCCCATGAAGCAGATGGCGGCAAAGAGGATGTTGGTCGCCTTCCTGCCCCCCCGGAGGATGGAGAGGAGAGACAGACCGATAAGGACAAAGAAACCGAGGACCGGTGGAATAACTGATATACTTGAGACTTGCAGACTGTCCATGATCGCCCCTTTGCCAAAAATCCCCTCTCCTTAAGAGAGGGTTAGGGTGAAGACCTCAAACATTAGTGACCGCAAGATAATGGATGTCCGATCAGACGGTCAGATAACCCATGATGCGATAGATCAGTTTAGCCGCCAAAAAATCAGGGGCGACATGTCCCGGAATGGGCGAGAGCTCAACAACATCAAAACCACGGATCCGGCATTTTTTCGCTACCCCCCTGATAAGCCTCAGCATATCGCGCCAGGATATTCCCCCCGGTTCCGGAGTGCCCGTTGAAGGCATAAAGGCAGGATCCAGTACATCGAGATCGATAGTTATATATATGTCTCCGGTGAGTTGTTCACATATTTTATCTATCCATGCCGGTTCATCGAGGATAAAATCGGCGGAAAAGGTCTTGATGGCCCGCTCTTTAATGAATAAGGCCTCCTCCTCGCTCATGCTGCGAATACCAGCCTGGACGAGGGGACAGAATTCATGGATGCGGCCCCCGATACAGGCATGGCTGTAGGGCGTGCCCTGATACGATTCGCGCAGATCCGCATGGGCGTCAAGCTGGAGGACGGTCAAATTGGGAAAGGCAGCCTGTACGGCCTGCACGGCCCCCAGAGTGACGCTGTGTTCTCCCCCCAGCAGGACGGGGATCTTCCCGTCGATGAGGACATCAGAGACTACCTGGCGGATCGCACCGACCATTCTGTCCGGCCCCCGGGCGTCCACTTCAATCGGGGGGGCCGTAAATATCCCTTCCCGGTAGGTGACCTTCTGGAGTTCCTCGTCATAGAGCTCCATGTTTGCCGAAGCGGCTAAAATCGCTGCCGGCCCCTGGCGTGAGCCGGACTGGTAGGTTGACGTGAGATCATAGGGAACAGGGATGACGGCGAACTTTGCGCCGTCGTATGACGCACATTCCGGTTCAATACCCCCGAAATTCATAAGCAACTCCTTAAGATGGGATGAGCGTGCTTAACACGCACGTCATTCCGTGTCCAGTTTTATCCCTTTTCTTCCTCATGATAACATCGCAGATGAAAGCCGCGATCGTCGTAAAGAAGGTAAGTGTAATGAGCGATCCAGTCCCCAAGGGTAATGAGTGTTTTCGTATCGCCCTCCGCGACAAACTCCTGAAGCTGAGGTTTGTGGCAGTGTCCCAGAATCACGGCGTCGTATCCATCATGGAAACTATCCTCGGCAAAGGCAACCATCCTGGCCATAATTGCATCCTGGGCGCCACCCATCAACTCTTGACTTGCCAGGGAGCTTTTCCGGGCCAAAGCCCATAGAACAGAGAGAGGCAGCAGCTTCTGCAATAAGAAAAAGGGCCGGCTCCTGAGGATTTTTCTCAAAAACAGATACTGCCGGTTTGTCTGGTCAACCAGATCGCCATGACCGATGAGCGTTTTTCTGCCCCCAAGATTGAGGGCCGCCCAATCTTCATAGACGTTCATCCCGAGGATTCGGGAAAAATGTGGCTTCATGAGGAAATCATGGTTCCCCTCACAGAAATGAATCGTGACGCCGTCTTTTTTCAGGTGAATCAGACGGTCGACAATAGGCCGGAATCCCGGATAAATCCTGCCTTGGCGGCTAAACCAGAAATCAAAAAAATCTCCGAGGATAAAAAGGTGATCGATGATCATGTCACGCCCGGGAGGGGCGCATTGTCCTGCGTCCCCGCTTCGCTCCCGCTCTGAGTCTCGCCCTTTAATCTGGAAAAGGAATTGCAACAAGTCCTGATAATGGGCATCCCTTTCATCTATGAGGTGGGCGTCCGCAAGAAAAATACAACGGAGAGGAGTTTCCGGATTTCTAGACTTGATTTCTTGAATTGGGATCATGAGCACCTCATAGCAAAGATAGCCAAGATGATCAACTGCCAAGAAACTGTCCCTATCTCTCGAAAGGAAAACGTGATAAGAAGTCGCATCTATAATTGAAAGGAGTTTGCAGCAGATGAACAACTACCCATTCTTCGAAGTCGAAAAAATATCGGACAAGAAAATAGCCATCCTTTACCTGAACCGCGCGGACAAACTCAATGCCATGAACTGGCCCTTTTGGCGGGATCTCGATTTTGTTGTGGCTGACCTGGAAAAGGATCCCGATGTCCGGGTTGTCATTGTCGCCGGCAAGGGTAAATCTTTCAGTGTCGGCATCGATGTTTTCGATTTTTTTACCGCCTTCTCAGAGATCATTCAGGGGGCTACGCCGGATAAAAGGGAGGAATTTCATAAGCTGATCCTCCAGATGCAGGAAGGCTTCAGCCGGATGGCCAACGGGGAAAATATCTACATCGGCGCCGCCCACCGCCATTGCATCGGGGCCGGTCTCGATCTCATGTCCGCCTGCGATCTGCGCCTGGCCACCAAAGACGCTATTATCTCCCTCCGGGAAACGAAGATCGCCATCGTGGCCGACATGGGGAGTCTGAACCGCCTGCCCCAGATCATCGGACAGGGCAATGCCCGCATGATGGCCTATACGGGCCGTGATTTCACCGCCGACGAGTGCCTGCGCATGGGGCTCATAAACGAAATCTATGAGAATCACGAAAGCATGATGGCCGGGGCGCTGAAACTGGCGGAGGAAATCGCCGACAACTCTTCCGCGGCAGTTAAAGGGACAAAGAGGATTCTCAACTACATGGAAGATCACAGTGTTGATGACGGCCTGAAATACGTTGCCGCCTGGAATGCGGCTTTCTTCAATACCAAGGACATTCAGGATGCCTTTGTGAAATCCATGGAGAAACAGAAAGGCAAGGAGAAATAAATTCGTCCATTTAGGTGTTATGATGATCAAGCGCAATCCCTTCAGAACGGCTTTCCTGGTTGGATTGGTTCTCCTCCTGTCATCAGGTTGCGCCACAAAAATGTCTCTCGAGGAAGCAAAAAAGGTTACCGTCTCCATGGCGGAAGCGCCGGCCTTTATTAGCCCGCCCCGCCGAATTAGCGATATAATGTCTGTTTTAGATCAGCCCGGTCAGTTTGAATCTCAGGTAACGGCAAAATTCAAGGTCCAGGCGGATGCCAAACCACCCCTCACGGAAGATCAGCGGACTCTCAAAGGATTTTACCGGGACCGCGGAGGGGCCGCCTTTGAACTGAACCGCTTCCGCCAGGCCAAAGATGATCTCCAGCAGGCACTAGCTTACAAGATAAAGGATGATTACGATGGTTTCATCATCCTTCGCCTCGGTGTCATAGAATTCCAGTATGGTAATTTTCAAAAGGCGATTGCATTATTTGAAGAGAGTTCAACCTATCCGGCAATAATCATCCCCTCCTCCAATACCGGTTCCAGCCCCATGAGGTCTTACCTGCAACTGGTCAGTCTCTATGCCACAACCGGCGACCTGGAGGCTGCTAAAAGGGCCCGGCAGAAAGCCGTTGCTTACATAAACCAATTAAATAGAAACCAAATTGGGGCGGAAGGAAGATTCTTTCATGAGATGATGATGCACACGATGAATGCCTTTATTCTGGCGGCACAGGGAAGCTACACGGAAGCTGATTCAGAATACCGGCAGATCAAGAGCCTCGGATTGGGGCCGGGACGGGTACTACTGGAAAGATATCCGACATCTTTGATCTTCGGGGGCATGAACCAGGCGCGGAATCTGTTGAGGCAGCAGCGCCTGATGGAGGCGGAGGTAGAGGCCAGAAACGCCCTGACGGCCTCTCTGGCCCACGCCGGGAAGGACTCGGCCCTTACGGGCCAGACACTTATATTACTCACCCGCATATTGCTGGCCCAAGGTCGCCCGGAAGAGGCGGAACGGCTAGCTGGTGCCGCCATTCGTATTCTTGAGGCTGCGGGCACCCCTGCTGATTCCTGGGTCATGGGCATTGCCCAGGTTACAAAGGGAGATATCCTGGCGTCAATGGGAAATTACATTGGCGCCATGTCCCAATACGATCTGGCTAAAGTCGGCATGAAGGAGAATCAGTTTTTATATGAAAGATCATTTGCTCAGGATCCCATGCTGGTTTTATCCATGCTCATGACCGGCCGCCATGGCGAGGCGAAGAAACTCGCCGCCCAAAACTACGCTAAATTTGGGTTACGTTTTGGTGAAAGGAACGAATACACGGCGGAGATGCTTGCCCTCAGGGGCATGGCGGAGGAACGCCTAAAACATTATCGCGAAGCCGTTAGGGACCTTTCCACGGCAACAGAAATAATTATGGGACACCGAACGGAAGATGGAGAGTTTGCCGGCCACCGGAAACTGCGAAGAATAATCATCGATGACTATATATCGCTGCTGGCGAAAATGCAGGGCACACCCCTCGCGAAGGAACTGGGGATCGATGCGGTGGCCACATCCTTTAATCTGGCCGAAGCAAATAGAGGCCGGAGCGTCCAGGGAGCCCTCGTAGCGAGCAGCGCCCGGGCTGCCGTGACAGACCCGGAACTGGCTGATCTGGTCCGTAAGGAACAGGATGCGGACAGACAGCTCCTCACCATGGAAAGCACAATTCTGAATCTTCTGGCGGCACCGGCCGGTCAGCAGGATCCAAATGCCATTCGGAATCTCAAAATCAGCATCGAAAATTTACGCCGCGCCCGGAATACCATTCAGGATGAGACTAAACGCCGCTTCCCCAGATATGCCGATTTTGTAAATCCCTCACCCCGGTCCATTTCTTCTATCCGGACGATCCTGCGCCCTGGGGAAGCGCTGCTCTCCTTTTATACCACTAAAGATCAGACCTTCGTCTGGGCCATTCCCCAGGGAGGAAGCGCTGAATTTGCTGCCGTCGGCATAGGCAGAAAAGATCTGATTCCTGTTGTGGCGAAGCTGAGAAGCTCTCTTGACCCGAAACCGGGAACCCTGGGAGATATCCCTGATTTTGATGTCTCGCTGGCTTATAATCTGTACTTAAAATTATTTTCTCCTGTTGAATCGGCATTAAAGGATGCCACCGACCTGTTCATTGTCACAAATAATCCCCTGGATCAGATTCCCCTGGCTATTCTTCCGACGGCGCCAATTAAACTTGATCGTGAAGGGGGAGAGCTTTTTTCCCGTTACCGGCAGGCGCCCTGGTTGATACGCAAGGCCTCTATTACCATGGAGCCTTCCGTGTCGGCCCTCTTCAATCTGCGGACGATGCCGGCCGGTGATCCCGGTCGTAAGGCCTTTTTGGGATTCGGCGATCCCCTTTTCAACCGGGAACAATTGGCGCTAATGAAAGCAGAGCAGCGCCGTGATAAACAACTTAAGATTCAAGAAGAGGGTCCTCTTGATAACATAACGGCAGGTCATGTTCGGGGCAGGGGCATCCTTATCACCACGAAGGGGTCCCTTGATAATCAGAAGCTCGCCTCCATTCAAACCGAAAGTCTGAACCGCCTCCCTGATACGGCAGAAGAGATCAATACTATTGCCCACGTGTTGAACGCCGACCCGGCAAAGGATGTTTTTTTACAGGAACAGGCCTCCAAGCACCGGGTAAAAACGATGAACCTGTCGGACCGTAAGATCATTGCCTTCGCCACCCATGCCCTGGTTCCCGGAGATCTGGACGGACTTGATCAACCGGCCTTGGCCCTGTCCTCGCCAACTGTCACGGGAGACAAGGAGGATGGGTTGCTGACGATGAAGGATATCATGAAGTTGAAACTGAACGCCGATTGGATTGTTCTTTCGGCATGTAATACGGGAGCCGCCAGCGGCACCGGGGCGGAGGCCCTTTCGGGGCTCGGCCAGGCCTTTTTCTACGCCGGCAGCCGGGCGATCCTTGCCAGTATGTATCCCGTCGAAACGACATCGGCCCGGAAACTGGTCACCGGTCTTTTCCGGCTTCAGGGCAGTGACAGTACCCTGACCCGATCACAGGCGCTGAGAAAATCAATGCTGGACCTGATCGACAATGAGACACTGAAGGATCAAACCACGGGTAAGATCATCGCCAGTTATGCCCATCCCCTTTTCTGGGCTCCTTTTGTACTGATGGGCGATCCCGGCCCCTGAATACTTTCCAATAAATTTCGTAAGTAAACGAAAAAGTTATTCCAAACAGCCGGAAATATTTGTCCTGATCTATGATGGGTATTTTAAAAGACAGTACGGATTCTGGCGGTATGGCGAGATTTGCATATAGCAACCACCTGCGTAAAAGTCGGATTTACAAGCTGGAGATTGCCAGTTGTACAGGTGAACGTTACTTTAATCCCCCCGTGTGTCCATGCGTATTGGTCAGGTTCTTTCCTCACAGACAATCCCAATACATCCATAATATAGGACTTTCTCATTATTAATACTGCAAAAGCAACGTCTTATCAAATGTCAAGAACGTGGCAATGAGGTTTGCCCATCGCTAACGTAAAAAAACCCATAGTAATATCGGTGTGTTTTATTTTCTCTTCTTCACTCGAGTACCATTCCTCGATTTCTGACCAGTAATTGATGCTAGTCTTTTTGCCCACGATGCTTCCTGCATCTTCCTGTCTTTGTCTACGACCCGCCACTCCAAACCTGGATCTGGCAGATATTTCTTAATCTGTTCGTTTTCTAGACATACATCCCAACCCTCAGGGGTCAAGACACGCAGTCTAGGGCTTGTATCTTGTACCCATTCAATAATTTGCGGAAGCATGGCCAACCTATTCTCAACTGGAATGTCAAATATTATTTGCCATACTTGAGGCAAGAACAAAGGGTCTCGATCTTTGAGACCGTCCCATAAATATTTTTCCTCTTTCTGTAAACACAAAACAAACCAAGCGGCAACTCGACCTTTATTGGTCAGTATTTCTTCCCGGTGAGGAAGGGGGTCGCATGAAGCTTTGAATTTGTCCAAGCACCAAGTCCAACTACTTTCATCAACAGCACGGACAATAGGATGGTGAGGATTCCAAACCACCTCATCAATATTTGTTTGGTAAAAATATTTAAACTTTACTGCACATAGATTTTGCCAGTTGGGTGGGAAGATAGAGGTGACACCCATAACGTGCATAACATCGCTTGATGGCAGACTACTTGTCCACAAACCACTAATTTTCATTGTATAGGAATCGATTTGGACTATTTGATGAGGAGGAAAATTGCGAGGGTTCCATGAAATCCCATCATAATGATCATCCTCATTAAGCCCTGCAAGGCAACGGACAATTGAAACTGGCTTCTTCTTCCAAACGAGATTCATAGGCAAGTTATCGTTAAAGGCGAACGTAAGACTGCTTATTGCAGGATATTTGATTGGACCCCAGGACGATATGTCTTTTTCCTTGTTTTGTTTCACTGACAGCCAATTCTTTTTTTCAGGAGGCAGTCGACCCTGGGTTAGCCGACAGTTCAACATGCTGTAAACGGAAGCATAGTTTTCTATATGGAATTCTTGGTACATTGCATTAATCAGCGCCTGCAACCAGACGATTGCTTGGTCTGCCTGCTTACTATAATTTATCTCATTTCGGTTGACCGAGATGGTCGCCGCATCATCAGAGGTCAAATCTATCTCTATGATTGGTCCAAAAGATTCAGTTCGTCTGTGTGCGAATCTATACTGCGACAGCATACCTTTCCATCCCGTCAGACCAGGACTAGATGGGACAAAAACGTAACCTTTCCCTAATTTCTCCAAGTAAAATTCATTTCCCAGCTTACGAACTTGTAAGAATCCAAGTGAAGCTCCGCCTGGCAACTCAAAATAGGGCAGATGAATACGAAAATGCCCCAGATTATCTGGCAACATCCCTTCCTTGTTTTTCCATCTCAAGCACTCAAGAATTTCGGTCTGTGTTTGTTCCCAGTTTTGTTCCTCTGCTTGAAGAACTTGACGTCTAGTCAGCGGAAGTAATTCGACAGGCGTCTCTTCACTATAAGGATTCCGGCGTCCCTGATTCAGGTTGTGCAGAATCGCTTTTGAGAAATTAATTTCTGTGCGAGTCCAGCCTGGCGTGAATTCTAGGTCATCCACGCCAGGTAGGCAACATCTGAAAGAACATGGAATACGTAACAAAGTTTCTTCCAAGTAGTCGCGAAGTTTAACAAACAAATTGTTCGGATCATGCCCCATAATAGTTGGTCGCAAGTGCAGCCAAACTTCGGTACCTTTGGAGAAATTAGTATCACGCCGAAGTTCACCAAACGAACCCACTCCTTCTGTTTCAAATTGCCAGCCACTTTTCTCGATATTACCACTTTCCTGTGAACGTCGTGTCTTCATAATCAAACGGTCTGCTATCATAAAGTAACTCAGCACCCCGATTCCAAATTCGCCAGTACGCTCAAGTGGGAATCCTGCTTGATTACATCGCCTCTCCAATTCCAAGATATCGTGCCGCTTCGCTGTACCGCTGACCAGAAGATGATCTACGATAATCGTTTTGGTCATAGCAACCCCAGAATCCTTACAGACTAACCAAGTACCCTTGGGAGTTATTTCAACTCGTAACTCAACTTCATTCAACTTGCCAAGTAATTCTCCCAATGATGAATCAGCAGGGTTCGATTTGGCAAGGCGCTGGTATGCAATTTGCTCACGTACTGCATCAAAGGCATTCTGGAGCAATTCGCGCACAGCCACCAATGGGTTGCCGTAAAGCGCAACACCCGAAAGTAATTGCAAGAGTTTCTGCGTATCAGGACGGAAAGCACCATTGATATACTCGTACGAATCGTCCTTTGGCTTAATATCGCGGTGGGCAGAAGAAAAAAGATCCCAATGATGCGGCAAGTCCTCTGTAAGACCAGGACATTTCTCAAAATGTGTTTCATCTGCCAGAGTTCTACAGAGTTGTAGCTCAGCATCAATTTGGTCAGTCATCACCTCAATGGCTCGGTGAAAACGCGCGCTAGGTGGACGCGCTGTAATCAATATCCGATTGTTCTCTTGTCGCATGGAAATCTCATGGTCTTTCCACCAGTAAATCAAACTTTTAAGAGAAATGTCACGGTGCCGAAGGATAACATCAGGGGTGCGTTCTGGATCAAATTCGAGTATGTCAGCAATCCTAAGAATTACAGATAGATAGCGCAAGTGAATTACAATACCTTGAGAGCCAACGATTCTTGGAGCGAATCTATCTTTTGCAAGATAGGTGTATCCTTCGTGGTGACTATGACATAAAACAATGAGGTCATCAGTCCAACCGACGTAAGTTCCCAATCCAAATTTGGTAAGGTTCTTTTGAATCCAGTCCTCACTCCAATCAACATGCCGATCTCGGCAATAGTAGGTCAATAATTCTTCCGAGCGTTGCAATTGTTCGTTTGTTGGCTTTTCTTTGACCATTGGAGGAACAATACCGCTCCCCTCGTCATCCAACCATTTCTGGAATTGGCGAATTTCATCTTGAGACAAATCTTGAGCGTCACCTATTAGCAAATAGCCATGAAGCTGTACAACGTTGCGCCTCTCAGGCGTCATTCCAATATCGTGGAGATAAGCTGACATTAGTAACAATGCCAATTCGAAAGGTGATAATCTAGATAATAGGTCGGCAGGAATAATTTGTGCCATTCGTTGGGCAACACGAAAGGAATGCCCAGAATCATGGAGCGTAAAATCGCTTGGGCTGGTTCCAGCTTGAGCCAGAATAGTTTGAATGTTTGGCATGCATTGCTTCAAAGTTGTTTTAACAGAGTCAGCATCGGGCACAAGACTATCGTTCAAGGTTTTCCACAGAATTGTTTCTTTCCAATCACTCATGAAAGCCTCCATGGTAATCAATAGATGCTACTATTTTCTCTGAACGCTGAGCAAACGCTTGCTATGCCAATTATTAGCTTTTTTGATGAGGTATTACTTGTAAGGATGAGAGTTATAGGAGGGCTATTTTAGCTTGTCAAGTGATATCTTGCAACAGAGATATTTTGCATCGAACGGGAGGGCTGGTGATGCGGTTGGGAAAGGGAGGTTAACAACGACCGCCTTTTTGAGAAAACAGCTCACCTTTTGTTGCATCACCCACGACAAGGGGTTCTTTTGGCAGATTTCAGGCATCCCTCCCTTTCTCACCTCGTATTAGCTCTGCTGATTCTTCGAATTCGCAAAGCATTATGGATGAAACAGAAATAAATGATCCCGAGGGACTTCCCACATTCCCTCCTTTGGAAAAGGGGTAATTACAGAATAACCCCTATGCATCCTCCATGGTCAGTTCGATGGCCCTAGCTTTTCCCGGTAGCAGACGCCATCATCCCCGCTCTCATAATGATAAAGTCCCCAATTTTAAAGACCACTTCCGTTTGTCGACTTTTTCATTGAAGAAGGGCCGAAGTGATCGCGATAACGTCCGGGTGTGATTTCGAGGGAGCGCAGGAAGGTTCGCCGCATCAGTTCAGCGCTCCCGAATCCGCATGAGGAAGCAATCTCCTCCAGGCCCTTTTCCGTCTGTTCGAGTTGATGCCGGGCGGTTTCGAGACGTATCTGCTCGATATAACGGGCCGGAGTTATCCCCAACTCCCTTACAAATACGCGGGCGAAGTTGCGTGGGCTCATGGCGGTGCGGGCAGCCAGGGTTTCTATGGAAAGGTTCCGGTGCAGATTCTCTTTTATCCAGACCTGGAGTTC
>DMAT01000316.1 GCA_003451635.1 Syntrophus sp. (in: bacteria)
TAAATCCCATGTTCAGCATTTCATCCGCCTCATCCAGGACCAGCCAACTGATGGCGGAAACGTCCACCTTTCTCCGCTTCAGCATATCGAGCATTCTGCCGGGGGTGGCCACAACTATCTGTGCGCCCGCGGCAATCTGCCTGATCTGGGTTAGAATACTGGCGCCTCCGTAGATGGGCACAATATTCAAACCTTCCACATGTTTGGCAAAGTGACTTAAATCGTCGGTGATCTGCATGCAGAGTTCCCGGGTGGGGGCCAGGATCAGGGCCTGCGTTTTCGATGAAAATTGATCTACCTTTTGAATGATGGGGATGCCGAAGGCGGCCGTCTTACCTGTTCCCGTATGGGCCAGGGCGACGAGGTCCCTTGTCTCCTGTAATAAAAAAGGGATTACCTCTTCCTGGACGGGCATCGGAGTTTCGAACCCCATTTCCGTGATGGCCTTTAAAATTCTTTTGTCGATGCGTAATTCTTTGAATGTCATTGTTTTTTTAATCCGATCGTTTATTGGCTTCAGGAGAGTGCAGTAGCGATGATGCAGGAGTCAACCCGGATACTACGGGGGTGCACAGGACAGATATATGGACTCACCAAGTCCTACCTCATACACTTAGTCAGCGGGGAAAGCAAATCATTATCCATATTGTCAACATTCGCCTGGCAACCATGCCCGGGATGGGGAAATTTTCATCTAAAACGGAAGGTCTTTTGTCTTGACGGGCAACCGCAATATTTCCTATACTCGGCCCGGAAATGAGAGAACATGACCATGGGGGGACATAATCTTGCGGATAAAGCGCTGCGTTTGCCAAAACTGGTCGAGTCCGATCCGCGGGGTCCGCAACTGCTTCACAGCCTGACCGCTAACACGCAGCCGTTGTGGCGGAAGAGCGAGCTTGACGTACCCGTGGCCAGGATGAATGTCGAACTGACGGAGGCCTTGCGAAAAGCAGACGATGTCGGACAATTGATCCGTGGCCTGGAGAGTGCGGAACGCTCGCTTGCAGCCGAGGAGCGGGGACTGCGGATGGCAGATCGGCAAATCGGTGTGACGCGGGGGGTACGAGTCTCCCGGCTGCTCCTCCTGGCAAACGACGGGGCCGAGCGCTTTTACCGGAACGTTGAGGCAGTACTCCNNCTTGGCGGTACTTCTTGACATGGATGCCGGCGGGTTAGGAGAACTGCTGTTCGGTCCCGGCAGCATTGCCCGCCTGGTGATGTTGGAGCACAAGCAGGCCGTCGGTTCGGTACTCCTGGCGATGGCTGGGGATATATGTCAAGCACCGCCTGCCGGTTAAGCCCCTAAACATCAAGGATATGCTTATGAATGGAAATAGCCGGTCAAACATTAAATCTGGCGTGCATGTGAAGATTGTCCAGAAGCAAGATCAACTCAGCGGTAAACTGTCTGAAGGCATCGTCAAGGATGTTCTCACGAAATCACCCACGCACCCCCACGGGATCAAGGTGCGCCTGCAAAGCGGCATCGTCGGCAGAGTCAAAGAAATTATGGATGCCTGAAAAGTGAAGATATATGTCGATGCGGACGGATTCCCCAGTGCGGTCAAAGGGCTGCTGATCAGGGCCGCCATACGCTTGCATGTTCCCCTGGTTTTTGTGGCCAACAAAAAGTTGAAATATGAATCCTCCGTCATTATCTCAAGCATCATCGTTCCTGAAGGGCCTGATATTGCCGATGACCGCATCGTTGAACTGGCACAGCCGGGAGATTTGGTGATAACGGCCGATATTCCCCTTGCCGACCGGGTGGTCGCCAAGGGGGCCTTTGCCCTTGACTATCGGGGCAAGCTCTATACGGAGGACAACATCAAGGACCGGTTGGCGTTGCGCGACTTGCTGTATGAGCTGAGAGACGGCGGCATGATGACGGGCGGTCCGTCAATGTTCAGCAAAAAAGACTGCCATGCCTTTGTCAACCAACTGGATAGCTTTTTGATAAGACAATTGAAAAGCGAGACCGCTCAAAAGTGACATTCTTGTAGGAAAGCTGGTTCCTGCCACCATTGATCATCAAATTCCGCAGTCCTCGCAGCAAAATTATCATGATCCTATGAACTGGCAGAGCGATCAAGAAAACTTGACACAGATGGTATTACTAAGTAATATGTCACCACAATAAGCAGGAGTGGATCCATGAAAAAGAAAGAAGGAATCATCACCTTCAAGGTCAATGGCGACCTGTTGGAGGTCATCAAAAACATACCCAACCGCTCGGAGTTTATCCGGGCGTCGATCATGACGGCCCTCGAGAGCGCCTGTCCCCTTTGTAACGGGACAGGTCTCCTGACGCCAAAGCAAAAGGAACACTGGGAGAGCTTTGCTCAGCACCACGCCGTCAAGCGCTGTGAGGATTGCGATGAACTCTTCATCGAGTGCGCGAAAGCAGATTAGGGGGTGAATATGAAAAAAAGGTTCGGCTTTTTAATGGTATTGGTTTCCTTACTGGCTTTTACCCAACTGGCCTGGGGACAAGGCGAAAAAGCAAAAATTCCCGTATTTGTGAGCATCCTTCCCCAAGCCTATTTTCTCGAACGCATCGGCGGGTCTCATATAGATGTCGAGGTCCTCATCGGGGCCGGGCAGTCTCCTCACAGCTACGAGCCGACACCGAAACAGATGGCAAAACTCGCCACGGCCAAGGCCTTTTTCAGCATTGGCGTGCCCGTGGAAAAGGGCGTTTTGAGAAAAATCAGGCAGTCCCATAAGCAGCTCGTAATCGTGGAGATCCAGCAGGGGATCACTTACCGCTATCTCGCCGGCCATGATCACGAACACGGTGCAGCACATGAAAAAGACCATAAGTCAGAGGGGAAAAAAGAGCCGGATCCCCATATCTGGATGGCGCCCAAGCTCGTCAAGATCCAGGCCCGGAATATCTATGAGGCCCTGAGCCGCCTGGACCCCGCCCACAAACAGGAATATGCGGCAAATCTGCGTGCCTTCGATGCGGATCTGGACCGGGTGGATGCGAGGATTTCCCGTGCTCTCGCCCCGTTCAAGGGGAGGAAAATGTATGTCTTTCACCCATCCTTCGGATACTTTACCGACGCCTACGGGCTTATTCAGGTCCCCATCGAAATCGAAGGCAAGGAACCGGGGGCCAGGCAATTGGCGAAGCTCATCGACCGGGCGAAGAAAGACAGGGTTAAGGTCATGTTTGTGCAACCGCAGTTCTCGGCAAGGAGCGCCGAGGCGATGGCGAAAGCCATCGGAGGCGCCGTGGTTCCCATCGATCCCCTGGCCAGGGACTATCTGGCCAATCTTGACAGGATCGCCGCTGCCGTAGAGCGGGGGCTCCGTTGAAAAAGAGATGAAGCAAAATACCCTTGTCAGTTTTCAGAATGTCACCTTTTCCTATGACGGGGCAACCGTTCTGGATGATGTGAGTTTTACGATTCAGGAACGGACCTTCATCTCCATTGTCGGTCCCAATGCCGGCGGGAAGACAACGCTGCTGAAGCTCATGCTGGGGCTTCTCAAACCTTCCCGGGGAACCATCGAGATCTTCGGACACCCCCCCGAAAAGGCGCGGCCCCGGATCGGCTATATGCCCCAATACGTTCAGTTCGATCCAAATTTTCCCGTGACCGTGTTAGACGTCGTCCTCATGGGCCGTCTCGGTAACGGCTTGCGTTTCGGTCCCTATGGGAAAGCCGACAAGGCGATTGCCCTGGAGGCCCTGGCCAAGCTGGAGATGGGCAAGGCAAGGAATCGTTCCTTCATGGCCCTGTCCGGAGGGCAACGCCAGCGGGTGCTCATTGCCCGCGCCCTGACTGCGGAACCTGAGCTGCTCCTGTTGGACGAACCGACATCCAATGTTGACATGGCGGTGGAAACGGAGCTTTTTGAACTCCTCAACACCATGAGCAAAACCATCACCGTTGTCGTTGTCAGTCACGACCTGGGATTTGTTTCCCAGTATGTGCAGAGTGTGATCTGCGTCAATCGCCGGGTGATGATGCATCCCACGACCGCCGTTACGGGGGAGGTGATAAGCGCCCTTTACGGAGCGGACGTCCGCATGGTGCGGCACGATCACGGTGTTTAAAGGAGATAGGGGATGAAATGAGTGCCTTTCTTGCAGATCTGCCACGGTATCCTTTTCTCCAATACGCCCTCCTTACGGGTTTGCTTGTGAGCGTCGCCTGCGGGGTTATCGGCAGCTATGTCGTCACCAAGCGCATCACCTACATTGCCGGAAGCATTGCCCATACCGTCCTGGGCGGTCTCGGCGCCGCCCGCTATTGCCAGACGGTCTATCACTGGGAGTGGTTTCATCCCCTCTACGGCGCTGTCCTGGCCGCCCTTATCTCGGCGGTGATCATCGGTGTGGTGAGTATGCGGGCGCGGCAGCGGGAGGATACGGTAATCGGTTCCCTCTGGGCCGTCGGCATGGCCGCCGGCATCCTCTTCATCTACAAGACACCCGGCTACAACGAAGATCTCATGAGCTATCTCTTCGGAAGCATCCTCATGGTCTCCCCCCAGGACCTCTGGATGATCGCCGGTCTCGATATCCTGGTCGTGATTATCGGCGTGCTCTTCTACAACCAGTTCCTCGCCCTGTGTTTCGATGAAGAATTCGCCCGCCTCCGGGGCGTTCATGTAGAATTTTATTACCTGTTGCTCCTCTGCCTCACGGCCCTGACGGTAGTCCTTCTCGTCACCGTCGTCGGTATCGTCATGGTCATCGCCCTCCTCACCCTGCCCGCCGCCGTTGCCGGCGAACTGACGAAAAAATTATGGCACATGATGGCCCTCGCTACCTTGCTGACCGCCATTTTCACCACGGCCGGTCTCGCGGTGAGCTATGGCCCGGACCTTCCCGCCGGGGCAACCACCATCATCATCGCCGGGATCACTTATCTCCTTGTTGCGACTGGATCAAGGCTCTTCAGAGTTCGGCATTAATCCAAATAATCAGGAATATCGTGCCCCCGCAATGGAATACAAGAATAATGTAAGCATGTTATCACCGTCCCGTAAAAGCAGTAGCTCATCAAATTACCATTGCCGGTTGTGTTAAGGATTAAACCCCTTCCTACCTGCTCAAGATCTGTTCCGCGACCTTTCTGCCCGACAGGAGCATGCCGCCGAAGATAGGCCCCATCCGGGGGCCGCCAAAGGCCGCATTGGCCGACATGCCGGCGACGTAAACGCCCGGACAGATCTCTTTGGTATTTTCGAGGGTCATTCGTTCCGCCTTTTCCGCCCACATGGAACGTTCACCCATGAGCTTTCCCGTCTCGGTGAAGAGCCGGACATCGGCCTTCCGTTCAATCACGCGGAGCACTTCCGTGGCATGACCCGTCGAATCGATAATCCATTTTGCCCCGATGGTCATGGGGTCCACGTGGAGCCCCGCCATTTCCACGGGTGACCAGGTGATGACGAGACCCGTCACCCGGCCTTCACGAATCATGACGTCCTCTACGGACATGCAGTTGAAAATCTTCGCTCCGGCCTTGACGGCATACGAGCAGATCGTGGAAACCGCCTCAATGGCGTCCGCCGTATGATAATCAGTTTCATAAGGGCGGCTTGTTATTCCGAAGAGATCCAGAATTTCTTTGGCCTCTTCCTGAACGACGATCTCGTTGAACATCATGCCGCCGCCCCACATGCCCCCGCCGATGCTCAACTTCCGCTCGAAAAGGGCGACCTTTCTGCCCGCCTTGGCCAGATAGTAAGAGGCGACGAGTCCCGCCGGACCGCCGCCCACGATAGCCACATCCACTTCCGTACAGGCCAGGAATTTTTCCGTGAACCGCTCGATGATGGCCCTGGTAATGGTGATTTCGTTCAATTCCATGGATCTCTCTCCTTTGGTAATGTATTATTTCAAGCAATGAATGATCTTGATGACCTTATCGGTGACGTTGGAAGGGGTCTTGCCCAAGACACGGACCATGGGTTCCTTTCCCACATCGCCCCGGTCGAAGATGATGTCGGGGATCGTCGGACGCCGGGAGAGGCAGTAGTTGGTTCCCCACTCCAGCGAAGATCCTTCCTTCTCCTTCATTTCCCGGGGTTCTTCGGCCCGGTTGAAGGAATCGACGTCGTATCCCAACCCCAGGCAGGCCTGGACGATCTCCTCTGTGAAACGTATGTTCATGGCCGCCCGGCACTCCCCATCGTAGCGGAGGACCGTGAGAATGATCCCGGCGATATGCCGGGAGGCGCCGAATGCGGGCCGGCATATCGTGGCAATGGTATCTCTCACCCGGATGATTCTTCCGGGAAAGGCGGCTACCTCCTCGATCCCGCGGGCGCCGGGGAGAGCGAAGGCGAGGTTGGACTGGACCTCAGGGATGATGGCAACGCTACCTTCCCCTCGCAGCCTTGCGAAGGCTTCTTCCAGGCTCGCCAGACAGCGGTGTTTCCCTAAAGGGTCTCTGATCTCCATATGTTCCTCCTCTTTCCCATAAAAAAAAAGAGGCCATCCCTACTCTGACGAGGAGGAACGGCCCCTGAGGATAAAAAGTCCCATGGCACATGAATCACTCCCTACGCCGGCATGACCCGGATCAGGTTCAAAGGGTATCTCTCAGCCTCCATTGAACAAAGGCACCCCTGTTGGAAATCCCTCTATCGCAGTCCCGGGAAAAAAGCAAGATCCGATTGACATATGAGTGGGTACGGGCATTGTCACCATTGCCATCAAAATGCGGTTGACAATGTTCGTCCTATTTGTTAGAGCGGCCCATCCCTTCGGAACAGCAAATGTAATACTGCCGGGCTGCGGCAGGGAAGAAGCGCCGCCATGGATAAGGAGACGATAAAGGAGTTAAGCCTTGCCAAAGATGAAAACTGATATGGAAACAAACAGGCAGTTGGAAGCGGATGACCTGAAATATATCTGGCATCCCTTTACGCAGATGCAGGAATACGGCCGGGAGACGCCTCTCGTTATCGCCTCCGGTGAAGGTTGCCTCCTCCGGGACACCTACGGTAATGAATATATTGACGGCGTTTCCTCCCTCTGGACCAATGTACACGGCCACCGGAAGCAGGAGTTGGATGCCGCCGTCATGGAACAGTTGGGCATGATCGCCCATTCCACCCTGCTCGGCCTCTCCAGCATCCCCGCCATCGGGTGCGCGAAAAAGCTGATTGAAATCGCCCCTAAAGGTTTGACCAGGGTCTTCTATTCGGACGACGGTTCGACATCCGTCGAGATCGCTGTTAAGATGGCCTTTCAGTACCATCAGCAGGCCGCCCGGGGAGATTCCCGGAAGACCAAATTCATTACCCTCAAAAACGCCTACCACGGCGACACGATCGGCTCCGTAAGCGTGGGGGGGATCGATCTGTTCCATGCCGCCTACAAGCCCCTCCTCTTCCCTACGATTCAGGTGGAGTCCCCCCACTGTTACCGCTGTCCCTTCGGGAAAGACCGTCAAAGCTGCGACTACGAGTGTTTCCGTAATCTGGAGGAGACCGTAATCAGGCACGCCCCGGAGACGGCCGCCTTTATCATCGAACCCCTTGTCCAGGGCGCTGCGGGTATCCTCCTCCAGCCCCCCGGTTATCTGAAGAGGGTGAGGGATCTGTGTACGGAACATAAGATCTTCATGATTGCCGATGAAGTGGCCGTTGGGTTCGGCAAAACCGGGAAGATGTTTGCCTGCGATCAGGAGGGCATCACCCCGGACATCATGGCCGTTGCCAAGGGGATTGCCGGGGGATA
This sequence comes from Syntrophus sp. (in: bacteria), assembly GCA_003451635.1. Classification (GTDB taxonomy): domain Bacteria; phylum Desulfobacterota; class Syntrophia; order Syntrophales; family UBA8958; genus UBA8958. Next base: position 7,715 of record DMAT01000316.1, read on the forward strand.
CCTGCCCCTGGCCGCCACCCTTGCCACGGAGGAGGTATATGAGGGGTTTCTGGGTAAATTCGAGGAGTTCAAGACCTTTTTCCACGGCCATACCTTTACCGGCAATCCCCTGGCCTGCGCCGTTGCCCTCGCCAGTATGGAGCTCTTTGAAAAGGAGGATATCCTGAATAGCCTTCAGGAAAAGATCGCCCGTTTCACCCGGGCGCTCGAACCTTTCGCTTACCTGCCCCATGTGGGCGAGGTCCGTCAGCGGGGGATTATGGTGGGCATTGAGCTTGTGGCGGACAGGGAAACGAAGGCTTCCTATGCCCCCCGGGAGCGGATCGGCCACCGGGTCATCAAGGAGGCACGGAGGCATGGCGTGATCATTCGGCCCTTAGGCGATGTCATTGTCCTGATGCCGCCCCTTGCCATTACGGCGGATCAGTTGGACCGGCTCTGTGCGGTTACTTTCCAGTCTATACGGATGGTTACGGAAGGGCAGAACCAGTCATGACCTCAACGTCACCCGGCAACAAGGATTTCTTCGCAGGGACGATCTTCTTTGACCCTGCCGACGGGATCTATGCCGACCATTTTCCGGGGAATCCCGTCGTTCCCGGCAGCCTGATCGTGCATGCCTTTCTCGAAGCGGCGGCAAGGTTCGGTTTGGACTTCCCCTGCCGTCAACTGGAGAATTTCGGATTTCGGGAATTCCTGGCCCCCGGTGAATATCCCTTTAGCCTGGAGGTCCTTGCGGACCGGATTGTCTGCCGCCTGTATGAAGGAAGTAAAACCATGGTTTCGGGAACAATCAAAAAATGATCCTCAATTTTCAAGGTAAAAAAGCCCTTGTTTTGGGTGGCAGTTGCGATCTGGCCCTTACCCTGGCCGCCGCCATGACGGCAGCGGGGATATTTCCCCTCCTGACCTTCCGCAGTGAAGAAGGCAGGGAAAAGATCGACGCCCGTCTGTCGCCTTTGGGGGGAAAATATGACGCCGCTTATCTCAACTTCGGCGATCGCGATTCCCTGGCCTCCCTCCTTTCCCGGTGGGGCGGCGAGATAGATTTTGTCGTCGATTTTGCCCAGGGGGATTTTGAGGGTTACATTGCCGCCGCCGATGAGGGGCGAGTCTATCAATATTTCAACGACAATGTCTCCTTTCGGGCGGAGCTGTTGAAAAAGATTGCGCGAATCATGCTGAAACGGGGGAAAGGGCGATTTGTCTTCATCTCCTCCGTCGCCGCCGGGAGAGCCAATCCCGGTCAGGGGTTCTACGCCGCAGCGAAATTGGCTGCCGAGGCCCTTTACAGAAATCTCGGTCTTGAGCTGGGAAGAAAGGGTATTACGGCGGTTACCCTGCGCCCCGGCTATATCCGGGCGGGACGGGGGGAGGCTTATCTGGAGGCTCACGGGGAGGAGGCGTTGCGCCTGGTGCCCACGGGGAGATTCCTTACGGAAGGCGAAGTGGCGGAAACGATACTCTTTCTTCTTTCCGAGAGTGCCGCGGGCTTCAACGCCACGGAATTGACCATGGACGGCGGCCTGACGGCCGGCAAATAAACTTTAGGAAACTAAAATGGATGTCTTAGAAGAAATCACTATCATACTGGCAGAGATCCTTGATATGGAAGGACTCGAAATCACACCTGAAACTTATCTGATAAGGGAGTTGGGAGCGGAGTCTATCGACCTGCTTGAGCTTTCGGTAGCGATTAATTCCAGGTTTAATATTGAAGTCAATGACGACGAACTCTTTCTCCGCACCCTGAGGATTCATCTCCGCGCAGCTGAGATGGAGGGACGAGACGCCGCCGGTTATCTGGCGGAAAAATATCCCGTCCTCACTGTCTCCCGGGTAGGGGAAATCCTGGCGGATATGGGAGGAGGGCCGGTTCTCCGGATGAAGGATATCATCAGTTACATCACCTGTTATGGAAAAAATTAAAAGTATGCCTGATCTCGATGACTTGTTGGCTGGCCGACGCAGTATCAGAAGATACACTACGGCCAGTCCCCCCGAAGCCTGCCTGGAGAGCATGGTCCAGGCGGCAATTTGGGCTCCTTCCCCCCGGAACAGCCAGCCCGTAAGGTTTATCCGTATTGAGTCTCCCAAAATAAGAAAGCGCCTTCAAGAAGCAATGCTTAGCGGCAGGGAGCGGCTGTTGAGTAAAGCCGTCACTTGCAACCATCCCAAGCGGCTGAGGAATTGGATTAACGCCTACTGGCGCTATTCGGAGTTCATTTTCCGCGCCCCCGTTCTCTTCGCCGTCGGCACAATTACCCCGGAGGGGAGCTTGTCTAGTCATCTTTTCCAGGCGGGAATCATTGCCAGAGACAAAAGAGACGATACGGATCTAGACATATCCATCGGTCTTGCCCTGCAAGGATTTCTCCTCAAAGGCAGGGAGTTTGGCTTGGGGACTTGTGTTCTCACGGCGCCCTTCGACTTTATTGAGGATGTGGGCAGTATCTTCGGGGCAAAGGAAATCGTGATTAAGTGTTTTGTCACCGTCGGCTTTCCCGATGAAAGCCCGGTCGGTCCGGAGAGAATGCCCGTCACCGATATTTACCGCATGATCTGATCATGGCAAGAAGGGTCGTTATAACCTCCATAGGCGTTGTCTCTTCCTTGGGAGCGAGTTCCCCGGAGATCATTGCTAATATCCGGCAGGACCGGACGGCCTTTGCCAAGGCACCGTTTGATGAAGACATCGCTGTCTGTCCGGTAAGTAAATTTGAGGTGAGAAATTATACCGGGCCCTCCAAGGAGCGGCGCTATCTGAACCGGGGCGCACAGTTTAGCGTGGCTGCCGCCCTGGGGGCTGTTAAAAATTCCGGCATCAATCATGATTCACTTAAGAAGGCCGGTCTTTTCGTCGGTGCCGGACCGAACCTCGATATCGGGGGTGAGTTTCCGGATATCCGGGGCGGCGCGATGGACAGGCAAGATCTGATGGCCCTGTGGATCCTCAGGTTTCTACCGAACACCGCCGCTGCCGTTAGAGCCGACCTGTTGGGCATCCACGGTGAAAATCTTACCGTCGGCGGCGCCTGTGCCGCGTCCTTGCAGGCCATGGGCGAGGCATTCCGCAAGATTAAAGACGGGTATCTCGACGTTGCCCTGACCGGCGGCGGCGACTCGCGCCTGCATCCCGGCGGTATCCTGGCCTATAAAAAAGCCCAGGCCCTTTCCCGCCGCGCCGGCGCCCCCGACGGTGCGAGCCGTCCTTTTGATGAAGAGAGAGCCGGTTTTGTCCCCGGCGAAGGAGGGGCTTTCTTCCTCCTCGAAGAACTGGAACACGCCCGGCGTCGGGGCGGCTCTATCCATGGGGAGATTTGCGGTTTCGGCAGCACCTTCGGCGGCGGCGGGCTGACGGCCCCCGATCCGGAGGGAAAACACGAAGAAGAAGCGGTTCGTAAGGCCATGGCCGAAGCGTCCCTGGAGCCGTCACAAATAGATGTCGTCTCCGCCCACGGCACGGGGACACAGCTCAACGACCACATGGAGGCCGCTCTTATCGTGCGCATCTTCGGTAGCGCCAACACCGTGCCGTTACCCGGGGGCAGTGACAAACCATCCGTCATCGCCCTCAAATCATGGATCGGACACATCGCCGCCGCCTGCGGGGCCGTGGAACTGGCCGTCGCCCTGGCCTGCCTGGAGGATAATTACCTGCCTCCCGTCAGAAATCTGATCAAGCCTTGCCGTCCCGATATCCATTTTGTCCGGGAAGGGACAAGATGCGCACCCCGGACGCTGCTCATGGAAAACTTCGGTTTCGGCGGCCAGAACTGCGCCCTGGTGGTCAAAAGTGGAGCGGTGAGGTGAGTAAACGAATCAGTATCAACACAGGGCTTTCCGGCTTCGTCCTCCTGGACCGGATTGGGGAGACAGCGGCGGGTAATATTACCGGGAGCAAACATATTGTCTCCCCGCCATCCCTTGCCCTGGTCATTGAGAGCCTTGCCCAATTGGGGGCTTATCATGTGCGCTATCTCACCAATTTTGAGAAACACGCCTTTCTCCTGAAAATCAAGAGTTGTCGCTTGCCGGCAAGCACAATACCGGCGGGATTCTACACCCTTTCCGGAGAATTGCAGGGCCGCAGCGCCTCCGCCTTCACCCATCTCCTGCGGGCGAAATTGGCGGATGAAACCATCATGGAGGGCGTGTTTTTATTTGCCGTGGTGGCTTATGATTCCACCTTCAGAAAGGAAATCCTGGAGAGTCATTACCGGAGGGGTTTTTCATGTTTGCAGAAAGATATCGGAATAGACTGCTAAGCCAAAAGCAGGCCGGACTTTATCGTCTGCCGCCGGAAGTGGCGGGAAAAGAGGGGAAGCACCTTCTCTTCGATGGCCGGAAGGTATTGAATTTCGCCTCCAATGATTACCTGGGCCTCAGTACCTCGGACGAACTCCGCCGTCTGGTGTCGGAAAACTTCCGGCGCTACAGCACCTCTTCCTCATCATCACGACTTGTTTCCGGAAACTATGCCGTGATAAACCAGGCGGAAAGGGCATATGCCGACTTCTTCGGTTACGAAGAGGCCCTCTTTTTCCCGAGTGGTTATCAGGCAAATCTTGGCGTCTTATCCACGCTCTTCGAAAAAGGCGATACGATAATCTTCGACAAGCACATCCATGCAAGCAGCGTCAAGGGCATGGTCCTGAGCGGCGCTGAATTTCAGGGCTACAACCACAACTCCATGGTCCATCTCCGGAAAAGACTGGAAAAGGGGAGGGTGGGCGGTGCCGCCGTGCTCACGGAATCTCTCTTCAGCATGGACGGAGATTTTCTGGATATCCGCGGTTTTGGAGACCTCAAGCGGGAATACGGATTCTTCAGCATTATCGATGAGGCCCACGCCTTCGGCGCCCTGGGCGACAAGGGACGGGGCCTGGGCGGGGGCGTCGCCGATGTCGCCGTCGGGACCTTCGGCAAGGCGTTCGGCCTCTTCGGGGCCTTTGTCTTGCTTCCCGGGGCATTGAAGGAATATCTCTTCAACTTCTCTTCGCCCCTGATTTATTCGACCACCCTCCCGGAGGCCCATGCGGCATCGGCCCTCGACCTCCTGGAGATGATCGGCCGGTGCGACGACGGGAGAGATAATCTCCGGGAAATTAGTCGTCTAATGCGGGATGGGCTGCGGCGCGAGGGATTTCATGTGTCCGGAGACGCCCATATCATCGCCTTGACCATCGGCGAGGAAAACAAAGCCGCCGCGGTCTCCAAGGGCCTCCTCGGGGAGGATATTTTTGTCCTTCCCGCCCGCTACCCCACCGTACCCATGGGGAAGGCCATCCTCCGGATCAGCATGACGGCCCTGCACACGGAGGAAGATGTCAGCTATTTTATTGACGGGGTAAAAAAAATATATGGAGAATAAAATGACGTCCATTAAGCTATTTGTCGCGGGGACCGACACCGGCGTCGGTAAAACGGTTCTGTCGCTCCTGCTCATGCAGTTCTTCTCCGAGCGGGGATTTTCACCCTTCTATCTCAAACCGGCGCAGACGGGATGCCGCGATCCCTACGCCCAGGACAGCGACGCCCGGTTCATTTACGGCCATGTAAAGGCCCTGGCGGGACAAGACCCTGGGGACTCTGTCATTTATTGCATGAAAACCCCCAAGGCCCCCTATTTTGCCGCCCGGGACGAGGCTATGGAGATTGATTTTGCAAAAATTCAGGCCGTTGTGGAAGGGAAAAGCGCCGTTTACTCGCCGTTGATCATCGAAGGGGCCGGGGGGCTTTTTGTCCCGGTCACGGAAAAGCTCATGGTCATCGACATGATCCAAATGACCGGGGCAAAACCGATCATCGCCGCCCGGGCGGGGTTGGGGACCATCAACCATACCCTCCTTACGGTTGACGCTCTGCGCCGCCGGGGAATGGAAACGGCAGGGATCATCCTTCTCGATGGAGGGAAGGAAGGCACCCCCCCGGATATGATCGCGGAAAACATCGAGGCCATAGAAAAAAGCTCAGGGATTAAAGTAGGAGGGGTCATCGGTAAGATCGACGATT
>DMAT01000386.1 GCA_003451635.1 Syntrophus sp. (in: bacteria)
GGTAATTATGTGATCGTCTTCAATGGGGAAATTTACAATCATCGGGAAATCCGAAAAGCACTCGAATTGTCGCAGGGGATATCCATCTCTTGGCAAGGCCATTCCGATACGGAAATCATGCTGGAAGCCATGGGATTCTGGGGCGTGGAAGCAGCCCTGAAAAAATTCACGGGCATGTTTGCATTTGCCCTCTGGGACCGGAAAAAGAAAGAACTGACCCTTGCCCGCGACCGCCTCGGAGAAAAACCACTTTATTATGGTTGGCGGGACAATAGCTTTCTTTTCGGTTCCGAACTCAAAGCCCTCAAAGCGTATCATGTGGTGGCATCATCGGGTCGGCAGCCCTGGGAGATCGATCGTGAGGCCCTTTGCCTCTATGTTAGATATAATTATGTCCCTGCTCCTCATTCCATTTATAAGGGCATCTGGAAGCTTCCCCCAGGGTGTTTTGTCACCATCTCACTAATGAATGCAGCAGGTAGTTTCCCCAAAATTAATAAATACTGGGACGCTCTGGAAATAGCTGAGCAGGGTGTTAAACACCCATTTCCCGGAACGGATGAAGAGGCCGTTGATGAGCTTGATGCCATGCTGCGAAAAGCCGTAGGGGAACAAATGGAGGCCGATGTCCCTTTGGGGGCGTTTCTTTCCGGTGGCGTGGATTCGTCGGCCATTGTAGCTCTTATGCAGGCCCAGAGCAGTCGTCCTGTCAAAACGTATACGATCGGTTTCCATGAGGACGATTACAATGAAGCCGTCCACGCAAAAGCTGTTGCTATGCATCTGGGGACGGAGCACACGGAGCTCTACGTCAATGCGGAAGCAGTCATGTCGGTTATTCCCAAACTCCCTTACCTGTATGACGAGCCATTCTCCGATTCTTCCCAGATCCCCACGTATCTTGTCTCCGAAATGACGCGCCAGCACGTCACTGTCAGCCTGTCCGGCGACGGCGCGGATGAGATTTTCGGTGGTTATAACAGATACTTCTGGGGCCCCGATATCTGGGGGCGGATCGGGTGGATCCCCGAGGGGATGAGAAAGGTATTAGCCAATACTCTGACTATTCTTTCCCCGGATGCTTGGGATCGTCTTTTCCAATCACTGGATTCCTTAGTTCCGCAACGGATCAAACAGCGCATGCCAGGCGACAAAATGTACAAACTCGCCGAAATTCTTTCTGTTAAGAACCCGGAAGAACTTTATCGGCGTCTGGTGTCCACATGGCAGAACCCCGCAGACGTTATTGTCAATGGACGAGAAATGGCACCTTCCCATTCAATCAGTGAATGTTGGTCCTCACTACCTTCCTTTTTAGACCGTATGATGTTTCTTGACGCTGTCACCTATCTGCCCGATGACATTCTCGTTAAAGTAGATCGGGCCAGCATGGGAGTGAGCTTGGAATCACGAGCCCCTTATCTCAATCATCATGTCGTAGCCTTTGCCTGGCGGCTTCCTCACACTATGAAGGTCCGCAACGGTAAAGGAAAATGGCTCCTGCGAAAGGTGCTTGATCATTACGTTCCCAAACATCTCATTGAAAGGCCCAAAACGGGATTTGGGATTCCCATTGGTGTCTTCCTAAGGGAGGAACTGCGGCCGTGGGCTGAGGAACTTCTCGATGAAAAGCGCCTACAGCGTGAGGGATACTTTCACCCTGAACCGATACGCCGGAAATGGCGGGAACATCTCTCCGGACGGAGAAACTGGCAGTATGATTTATGGACGATCCTGATGTTTCAGCTATGGTTGGAGGCACAATAGGACCAAAACTGCTGTTCCTCGTGACGGAAGACTGGTATTTCCGGTCCCATCGTTTGCCCATCGCCCGCGCCGCGCGGGTTCGGGGCTTTGATGTTGTCATTGCGACGCACGTTCAGGATCATGAGGAGTTGATTCGCAGAGAAGGCTTTAAGCTGATCCCGATCCGGCTTAGTCGAAAGAGTCGGAATCCACTACAGGAAGTCCTTGCTATAGTGGATCTGATCGAAATTTACAGGAAGGAACGCCCCGACATTGTCCATCATGTTGCCATGAAGCCAGTTCTGTATGGGTCCATCGCCGCTCACCTCGCGGGAATCCCTTACATCGTAAACGCCTTGGCGGGAATGGGGTACGTATTCACATCCAATCATCTCCAGGCGAAGCTGATAAGACCGTTTATTAAGATGGCATTTGCCTTTTTGCTTGGAGGAAATAATACCCTTACAATTGTTCAAAATCCTGACGATTTCAATTTATTGCAAAGTATCGTAAGTGAAAAGTCATTGGTGATCATCAAGGGTTCAGGTGTTGATACAGGTGATTTTAAACCATCCCCAAACAAGGAAGTAACTCCTGTCGTACTTATGGCTTCGCGGATGTTATGGGATAAAGGTGTTGGTGAATTCGTCGCGGCAGCTAAAATCTTGCAACAGGAAGGTGTGGCGGCGCGGTTTGTTCTGGTTGGAGATATCGATCATGATAATCCTTCCGCCGTTCCGGCAGCAAAACTGAAAGAATGGCATGATGGTAAGGTTGTCGAATACTGGGGTCATCGAAAAAATATGCTTGAGGTGTTTCAAGGTGCTCATATTGCGTGCTTGCCTTCCTATCGTGAAGGTCTTCCCAAGGTTCTTTTAGAGGCGGCGGCATGCGGCCTGCCCATCGTGACGACAGATACGCCTGGTTGCAGAGAGATCGTTCGTGACCAGATAAATGGATTACTCGTACCTGTCAAAGATATTAAGGCTCTGGCTCTTGCCTTAAAGAATCTCATAATGAACCATGCTTTGCGCTTACGAATGGGTGAACGGGGTAGAACAATTGTTGAAAATGAGTTTTCTCTGGAGAAAGTTGTCGATGAGACTATTTCACTGTATAATAATTTGTTACAAACGCGGGGTCGATAGGTAGATTTTAGTTTGATGATCTTGTCAGTGCGTGTTTATGCGGCGGTAGGTTCGCCATGGTGAGGGGCCCTTGTGAAAAGAGTGCCGTGAAGTGTCTAAGCTGTTACTCAAACATAATAGCGTGTGGGTTTAATGAAACCAGGAAAATATCAATACTGCCCAGGGCAAAACCGTAATGATTGGTGAAACATTAACGCCGGCATCCAGCAACCCCCTCGTCATGATTACCGGCGCTACCGGGGCCATCGGGCCCCGTGTAGTCCACGCGCTGTATCATGCCGGATGTCGAATTCGCACATTCTCTGTCGATGCCCCTGCCTCAGGCATGTTTCCTCCGCAGACAGATGTTATTATCGGCGACGTTACGAAGGAGGCGGACGTCGAATCTGCGACGCAAGGTGTGGATGCAGTTGTCCATCTTGCGGCGCTTTTGCATATTGTCAATCCCTTACCAGAAATGCGCGAAAAATATGAGTTCATCAACGTCGGCGGCACAGCGAATGTGGTCGATGCCGCAATTGGCGCGGGCGTCATGCGCGTTGTATTCTTCAGTACGATTGCAGTGTATGGGCAGGCAAGTGGTTGCGTAATCGATGAGCAGTCATTGGCTCATCCTGATACGATCTACGCACAAACGAAACTGGCGGCTGAAGAGATTGTGCTGAAGGCAAAAGGCCTCGATGGTCAACCTTTGGGAGTCGTGTTACGTCTGGGTGCGGTTTATGGTTCCCGCATCAAGGGGAACTATGAGAGATTGACACGTGCCTTGGCACGCAATCGCTTTATTCCTATTGGAAATGGCCTCAACCGGCGGACGCTGGTTTATGACAAAGACGTTGGTCGTGCGGCTGTTTTGGCTGTTTCTCATCCTGCCGCAGCAGGTAGGATCTTCAATGTGACTGATGGTAGGTTTCATACCCTGAACGAAATCATTGAATCCATTTGCACTGCCCTTGGTCGCAAACCACCCCGTCTGTCGTTGCCTTGTGGAATTATACGTTCTGTAGCTGGTGCAATAGAAGGGGGATATTGCATCTTTGGTTTAACGTCTCCTGTTACACCGGAAATGGTTGATAAGTATACGGAAGATATCGCCGTTAGCGGCAATTTGATACAAAAAGTATTAGGATTCACACCTCAATACGATCTTCAAGCCGGTTGGCATGAAACAATAGGCGAGATGAAGTACATAGGTCACCTAAGATGATTGATTATACTGGTCTTGGTATTGCGCTGATCCTCAAATATAAGCACTTCCTGCTATCCATAAGTTGCCTTTTTCTCGGTAGTGCCGGTGCATGGTTTATCAGTAGGACACCGATGAGATTGAGTCTCATGGATTGGCCGAACGATCGTAGTTCGCACTCTGTCCCAACTCCCAGAGGGGGTGGCATCGGGATTTTCCTCGCAGTCATTCTGGCAGGTCTTGCCCTGAAATTACCGACCAATTTTTTGTTCCCCATTATTATCGTATCAATGATTGGCTTCTATGGTGACTTTTTTCAGCTGTCTGTGAGATTTCGATTAATGGTTCAATTTTCTGCTGCTTTTTTTGTTGTATTTTCTCTCTTGCCCAGTATCACGTCTTATTATTTACAATCTCATCCAAACTGGTTTCCCCTTGTTATCATATTAATTCCCATTGTAACTGCTATCTATATAGCCGGCAGTGCGAATTTTTTTAATTTCATGGATGGCATCAATGGTATTGCAGCTATCAGCGGAACCATTTGTTTTGGGCTATTAGGCATGTATGGCTATACCAAAGGACAAGACGCTGCGTTCAGCCAACTTTCCTTATTTTCCATATACGTTGCTCTTGCCTGCGTC
>DMAT01000264.1 GCA_003451635.1 Syntrophus sp. (in: bacteria)
CATGCATGTCCGCAGGTTTCCATTTCTCGGGTAACTTCCCGGCACTGGCGAGAATCTTTTCGTGGGTGTCCGTGATCATAAAATATGACATCCCCTGCCCCTGGCCTCCCCCCAGCTCCTGCAAGGCCTTCTCCACGGATACTTTCGTCCCCCAAAAGCGCAGGCCCGCAGGATCCAGGGCTATGACGATTGTCCCACTCCCATCCTTCCTCCGCAGAGCAACAAAACCAATCTTATTTTCCCTCCCTAATTGGTTAAAAAGCTCCATGGTAATCTTTGCGGAAGAATTGTCCGGAACCAATTCCGGAGGCAGGGACCGGCTCTGAAATACGCACTGCCCCTTCCGATTCATCACGGCAATCATCAGGAGCCCCTTTTCATCGGCAAACTTTCTCAGATAGTCTTCACTTAGTCGATCCTTCTTCCAGTGGTTATCGACCTCCTGCCCTAATTGAACAAGGGCGTTAATCAAGAGCTTCTGAGGAGAAAAAGCCTCCGCAGCAACGGGAACAAAAGGACGATCCTCCTTTTGCTGCGATGCCTGGACAAGATTATTGAGATTTTCCTGGGCAAGCCTTTGCACTACCCCGACAATACCCGCGGCGCGGTTCTCGAGAATACCCACCAGGGTTTTGTCCAGGCGCCGGAGGTCCATGATCCCCATGATGAGGATAAGACAGATGAAAACGGCACAGACAATAGCCACGGCTATGGGCTGCAGAAAAGGCCTGCTGCCCTGTGGAGCCCGATCCTGCCAGACAATTTTTTCCGGGGGTGTCATTCTTTCTTTATACCGCCTGCTTGATTGAGGATAGACAACGATCCGCATCATAGGCAATTCAAAGGGAAAGTCAACCACAAAATCCGATTCGACATTATTGTCGATATTCCGGACAAATCCGTCTCTGCGATAAGTTCTTGATATTGCTAACTGTTAATAAACGGAAATTCTGTGGATCGACATACTTTGCCGCCGATGGAGCAAGTCACTCCTCCGGAACATGGGAGTCAAAGAAGACAAATACATCAGATATTCAACTATTTATGTGGGGATAGATTTAAAATCTGCACCCCCATAACTAATGGCACAGGATATGCAAACCTCATAAGTCAGAAAAGAAATTGACGGTTGAACAAACGGGCATGATCAGCCGACAGTAAAGAAACCCAATATTCCTCCTGGACGCGGGGAGACCTCAGGTCTCCCCATTTTTTTGCCTTTTTTCACTCCCTGCTTTTGCAGCACCATAATTTCCTGACCGAGACAATAGACGCATTTTACAAATCATTAGGGAGGAGAAGCTTGTAATTGTTTGCCTTATTTTCATAATTATGCAAGATTTAATCGTAGGATTATTGTAAGGTCATTGAAGGAGACACCAACATGTAGAGTTCCCACCAAGAGACCCTGCCCTCTGACAATTATCAACCGAAAGAGCGCTGTGGTCAAAAGCAATCAACGGACGAAAGGAGCAGGTCATGGACGCAGGCACGATACGGATTTTAATGGCTAAACTGGGCGATGGCTTTGAAGCGGCTGTGGGGAGGCTATCCTTTGCTTTCCGGGAAGCGGGCTACGAAGTTGTACATGTGGAAAATCAGAGTCCTGAAGCTATCGTCACTTCAGCGCTCCAGGAAGCAGTCGATCATATCGGAATTACGACCTTGCCCGGAGCCAAGATAGAAGACATCGCCAGAATCATGGAATTGCTGAAAAAAAAGGATATGTCCTATGTCAGGGTAACCGCCGGCGGCTTCCTGGACTATAACGACATTGATAAGGTCAAGGAGGCGGGTGTCGTTGAGTTTTTCCCCAAAGGCACCTCCATATCCGAACTTATCAGCTGGGCCAAAGCTAATATTAAACTGACTGATGATTGGTCAAAGTAGCGGATGAATACGGTCGGTGATGAGATTTAACCATGCCTATAATCAAGGGAAGCCGGATACGGAAAGCTGATCACCAGATTAATAATATTTTTCTTGATCGCTGGTCACCGCGGGCCATGTCGGGCGGGGAAATTTCCAAAACGGAGCTTATGTGCCTGTTTGAGGCGGCAAGATGGGCGCCTTCAGCCAACAACAATCAACCATGGCGTGTCCTCTATGCCAGAAGGAATACAGGACACTGGCCTCTGTTCTTTAACTTGCTTAACGATTCAAATAAGGTTTGGGCAAAGAATTCTTCCGCGCTCCTCCTCATCGTTTCGAAAAACACCTTTGACAACGGCAAGCCATCGCGGACCCACTCCTATGATACCGGTGCGGCATGGGAGAATCTGGCCCTGCAGGGTAACCTCAGTGGTTATGTTGTCCACGGCATGCAGGGATTCGATTACGAACTTGCCCGGTCTTCCCTGAACATTCCTGATGGTTTCACGGTTGAAGCAATGGCAGCCATAGGCATGCTAGGAAACAGGGAAGACCTGCCCGATTACCTCCAGGAGCGCGAATCACCCAACGATAGAAAAAAACTCACAGATACGGTTTTCGAAGGACCATGGGTCTCCCCTATCCCATGATCATATAAGTCCTTAGTGGCAAGCATCCTCTAAGTTTTTAGAATTGCGGTTGAAACATAAATATTTAGGGGGATGGTTCCTCGTATCGCTGAGGGTGCTATATGTGGTCCATGATAATCTTGTTAATAAAGGGGAATTTCAGGTCTCCTCTTTTTTTTTGTTCTTTTCCCGCAACTGCCGCCAGAAATCCATCCGTTCCCTGATTGTTTTTTCATATCCCCGTTCCGTTGGCCGGTAGAAACCGGCCTTTTTTTTGACCAGGGTCTCGGGCAGGTAGTCCTGCTCGGCAAAGGCATCCTGGTAATCATGGGCATACTTGTAATCCTTGCCGTAACCAATCTCCTTCATCAATTTCGTCGGGGCGTTGCGGATATGGAGGGGCACCGGCAGGGTCCCCGTCTGACGGATCGTTTCTTTTACTTTGCCTAAGGCAGCATACAGGGCATTGCTTTTGGGCGCTGTCGCCAGGTAAACAGCCGCCTGGGCCAGGGCCAGTTCCCCCTCAGGAATACCGATAAAACGAAAGGCCTCCATGGCGTCCATAGCCACTGCCAAGGCCCTTGGATCGGCGTTTCCCACATCTTCCGAAGCAAACCGGACCATCCTGCGGGCAATGTAGAGGGGGGACTCACCAGCGGCAAGCATTCTTGCCAGCCAATAGAGGGCGGCATCGGGATCGCTCCCCCGCAGACTCTTGTGAAAGGCCGAAATCAGATTGTAGTGTTCTTCTCCACCTTTATCATACTGGAGGGCCTTTTTCTGGAGGGCCTTTTCGACAGTTTCCCGCGTAATGAGCCGCTTCCCTTCCTCCATGTCCATGACGAGAGAGGCCGCTGCCTCCAGACTGTTCATCGCCGTCCGGGCGTCACCATCGGCGGACCAGAGGATGACTTCCACGGCCTGAGGTTCGATCTGAATATGCAAACCGCCAAGACCCCTTTCTTCTTCCGTGATAGCCCGTGCGATCATTGCCCCTATTTCTTCTTCCGAAAACGGCTTGAGGATCATGACCCGGGAGCGGGACAGGAGGGGGGCGATTACCTCGAAGGAAGGATTTTCCGTGGTGGCGCCGATAAGGGTGATGAGTCCGCTTTCCACGTGAGGGAGAAAGGCATCCTGCTGGGCCTTGTTGAAGCGGTGAATCTCATCCACAAATAAAAGGGTTTTCTGTTGATGTTCCTGCCTTTGGGCAAGGGCCTCCTCGACGACGGCCCTGATCTCTTTAACTCCTGACAAGACGGCGGAAAAACTCGTGAAATGTGATTGCGTCTCCTGGGCGATGATCCGGGCCAGGGTCGTCTTTCCCGACCCCGGGGGGCCCCAGAAGATCATGGAAAAAAGGCGATCCCCTTCGATAGCCCGGCGCAGGAGGCTGTCCGCCCCCAGCAGATGCTGTTGCCCGATATACTCGTCCAGGCACCGGGGCCGCATCCGGTCCGCCAGGGGGTGGAAATCCTTATCTTGCCAAATTTTATCCTTTTTCATCCTTCTACTTCTACCTATGTGCGGTCGGCCTGCCGCCGGGCTTTGGCCTTCTCGATGAGATCGAGGAGGCTCGTCATTTTATCCGGGGGCGCCTGGCGGCAGAAAGCATCCCATGTCTCGGCATCCAGGGTATCCCTCAGGAAGCTTTCCACAGGGAATAAACTCTCCCAGCACCGGATGATCCTCGGACAGGGCAGATTATCCGCTTCCCGCCGGCAGTAGGCAAAAGTCAGCTCATGCCCAAGCTTGGGGCAGCGGATTTCCCTTTCATCATGGGCGTTCTTCTCGGTCACGGCTTCGGAAAGCCCTCAATCGCCCGTAATGCCCTGGCGATTTCCTCGTCAGGCATTTCATAAGGGATCAGTTTACCCGTAAGGTAGGCGTCGTAGGAGGCCAAATCCACCATGCCGTGGCCGCTCCAGTTGAAGAGAATGACCTTTTCCTTGCCCTCTTCCTTGGCCCGCCGGGCCTCGTCCACGACGGCGGCGATTACATGGCACGTCTCCGGGGCGGGAATGAAGCCTTCGCTGCGGGCCCACATGATGCCGGCTTCGAAGGTATCGATCTGATGATAGGCCCGGGCCTCGACAAGATTATCCATTACGAGGTGGCTGACAATGGGGGCCATCCCGTGATAGCGGAGCCCGCCCGCATGGATCGGGGCCGGGACATAGTCGTGCCCCAGGGTGTGCATGGGCAGGAGGGGCGTCATTTTGGCAAGATCGCCGAAATCGTAGGCAAAGGGGCCCCTGGTGAGGGTGGGACATGATGTCGGTTCCGCCCCGACGATCTTTACGTCTTTCCCGTGGATCTTGTCCCGGACATAGGGCAGGGAAATCCCGGCAAAATTGCTCCCCCCGCCGGCACAGCCCATGACGACATCTGGATAGACGCCGATCTTTGCCATTTGCTTCTGGGCTTCGAGACCGATAATAGTTTGATGGAGCATAACATGATTGAGAACACTTCCCAGAGAATATTTGGCCTGGGGGTGAGCGATGGCGTCTTCGATGGCCTCGCTGATGGCAATGCCGAGGCTCCCCGGCGAATCGGGATGTTCGGCAAGGACATTGCGCCCCGCCTCCGTAAGGTTGCTGGGACTGGGGATGCACTCGGCCCCCCACACGTTCATCATCATCCGCCGGTATGGTTTCTGTTCATAACTGACCTTGACCATAAAAACCCGGCATCCGAGACCGAACATCTGACAGGCCATGGACAGGGCGCTTCCCCACTGACCAGCTCCGGTTTCCGTTGAGAGATGCTTGATCCCGGCGATCTTGTTGTAGTAGGCTTGAGGGATGGCCGTGTTTGGTTTGTGTGACCCGGCAGGGCTGTTTCCCTCCATTTTGTAATAGATCTTCACCGGGGAATTGAGGAGCTTTTCAAAATTACGGGCCCGGCACAGGGGCGTTGGTCGCCAGATCAGGTATTTTTCCAGAACTTCTTCGGGAATGTCAATCCAGCGCTCCGTACTGACCTCCTGCTCGATGAGATTCATGGGAAAGATCGGCGCCAGATCCTCCGGGCCAACGGGCTTACCCGTAGCCGGGTGAAGAGGCGGCCGCATAGGCGTCGGCAAGTCCGCCTGGATGTTGTACCACTGCCTGGGGATTTCATGATCTTCCAGCAATACCTTCATGGTTTTCATTTGCATCTCTCCTTTTTAAAAAGTAATCGTCCAATAAAAAAGCCATGGGGTGTTCCCATGGCTTTTGATTTCCGATTGCGTCATGGGAAGGTTCCTCCCTGCCCACAACCT
>DMAT01000241.1 GCA_003451635.1 Syntrophus sp. (in: bacteria)
GAAATGAATCTCTTTGAGCAATGAGCAGGCAACAAGGTTTTCCAGCTTCATCCCCGGCTCGTCCGGTACCTGGCCCGTATCATAAAAATAGTACTTGGGAGCTTTGAGAAGGGATCTGGAAATGTTTTTATGATACGGGGGGATCTTGAAAACGACATAAAGAGTTTCCAGTACGCTCAACCAGCGCTTAATCGTTTTGTCCGAACATTGCAGATCTTCAGCTAAGGATCTGTATGATATTGGACTTCCAACCTTCTTTTTCAGAAGCTGGATCAGGGTCTCAATGGACGTGATATGGCGCAGATTTTCGAGATCAACCAGATCCTGCTTTAATATAATGTCCAGATGGCTTCTTTTCCAGCGATTATAGTAAATCTCATCGTCTTCAAGATAGGGTTCCGGAAATCCTCCCAGCTTTAAAAGCCGGTCAAGTTTCCCTTCAAGGTCTTCCGTCCCCAAAACGGTTTTGATCTCCTTCATATCCAGGGGATGGAGTCTGAATTCGAAGAACCTTCCGGCAAGTGAATCGCCGACCTTTTTGTAGGCATCAAGCTTTGCGCTGCCGGTAACAATAAGGGAGGGGGGGATTTTTTCTGTATCATAAATGCCCTTGAGCCATGATTTCCAATTCTTCATCTTATGGAGTTCGTCAAAAATAACCAGGTCTCGTGAGCGGTCCCAGGTCTTCGCCATCAGACTTAAACGGTGCTCGGCATTGTCGTAATTAAAATAATCGAAGTTTTCCTTCAGCATCTTCGCAAGGGTCGTCTTCCCCGTTTGCCTCGGACCGGTAAGCAGTACGATCTTTCTTTTCAGATCTTTCTGAATATATTTTTCAAGGTATCTGTTCATGGCGACCATTATAACCATAACTCCGAAAAAGTCAAGACTTATTCGGACTCGATGCCGCTTTGGTCATTGAGTACAGAATATGCTCCCTCACGGACCAAAGGTTTCCGTCTTCACTTGGTTGCCTGCTGTGACCTCAAGATCGGATTTCGTCGTTCCTTGACATTTGGAATAATAAGACATATGAAATTCAAATATAATTGACTTAAGGACTTTTTTCCCCTCTTTTCTAAATGGATGAAATAGATAAAAAAATCTTGAATATGCTCCAGAATGAATTCCCTCTCGTCCCCTGTCCTTTCCTGGTCGTCGCGGACAGGCTCGGCATCCCTGAAGAAGATGTCCTGGAGAGGGTAAAAAAGCTGAAGGACGACGGGATAATCCGCCGGATCGGGGCTGTTTTTGATCCCCGCAAGCTGGGCTTTGTAAGCACCCTCTGCGCCGCCAGGGTCCCGGCGGATAAAATGGAGTTGTTCAAAGCTACCGTCAACGCCTCCCCCTATGTAACCCACAACTACCGGAGGAACCACGATTACAATGTCTGGTTCACCATTATCGCCCCCTCCGCAGCGGCAATGGAGGAATTTATCGCCTCGGTAAAAACCAGGACGGGCATCGAAGACATCCTGAACATGCGGGCGGTACGGACCTTCAAGATCGACGCCCGCTTTGATGTTTAGGCAAGGAAAACCCAAATGACAGACATCCCACCCAGGGCCACGCTGTTCCTTATCGATGGCAATAATTACGTTTTTCGGGCCTTCTATGCCATTCCGAGCCTGACCAACTCCAAAGGATTCCCGACCAATGCCATCTATGGGTTTGCCACCATGCTCATCAGGATCATCAAGGAATGGAAACCCGATTATATTGCCGTCGCCTTCGATGTGAAGGGGCCGACCTTCCGCCATGAAGCCTATGAACTCTACAAGGCAACAAGAAAAGCCATCCCGGAGGCCCTTATCCCCCAGATTCCTTATATCAAGGACATGATCCGCGGTTTTTCCATCCCCGTGCTGGAAAAGCCGGGCATTGAAGCCGACGATATCATCGGAACTCTTGCCAGGCGATATTCCGAACAGAACCTGAAGGTCTTTATCGTCTCGGGAGACAAGGACATGATGCAGCTCGTCGGGGAGAATGTCGTCATCGTCGATACGATGAAAGAAAAGGTTTTTGACGCGGCGGCGGTGAAAGCGAAATTCGGCGTCCCCCCCGAACAGGTGGTGGAGATCATGGGATTGACGGGCGACGCATCGGACAACATCCCCGGGGCGCCGGGAATAGGCCCGAAGGGGGCTCTCCGGCTGATTGAGGAATACGGAACCATTGAAAACGTCCTCCAGAATGTTGACCGGATCAAGAATGCCAAGGCGAAGGAATGTATCCGTCTTCACCGTGATCAGATCATCATGAGCCGGGAACTGGCCAGGATTCGTACGGAGGAGGACATCCCTTTCGAACTTGCCGACAGCCGCAGCGGCAATCCGGACGCTGCCGCACTGAAAAATCTTTTCAGGGAATTCGAGTTTTCCTCTCTCCTACAGGAGCTGATGATTCGGGAAGAACAACTCGCAGGCCAATATGAGACCATTCTGACGGAAGCCGCATTGGTTGGCGCCGTTGAAGAAATCCGCAACAAGCGATCTTTTTCTCTCGATCTCATCCTGAGTTCCCCGGAAGCTATGCGGGCCGGGATAGTCGGCGTCACCCTGGGGATAAGTCCGGGGAAAGCCGTCTATATCCCCCTGGGCCATTCGTATGTCGGGGCGCCCTCCCAGCTTTCCCGGGAGCAGGTATGGATAGGGATATCTCCCCTCCTTGGCGATCCCGACATTCTGAAACACGGTCATGATCTCAAAACAATTCAGATCGTTTTGGAAAGAAACGACCTGTCTTTGCGCGGCCTGGGCTTCGACACCTTGATCGGCGCTTATGTTCTGAACCCCTCCCGCCACAGTTTTGATCTTCCCGACCTTGTTTTAGACCACCTGAACCGCCGCATCATGACCGTAAAGGAGATTGCCGGCAGCGGCGTCAAACAGCTACCCCCGGACATCATCCCCGTTGACAAAATGGCCACATACGCCTGCCTGAGGGCCGACGCGGTCTTGTCGCTTGCCACCTCCCTGTCCGGTGCCTTGGCCGGGGAACAACTAAGCGAGCTCTTCCGGGACTTGGAGACGCCCCTGATCCCCATCCTCGCCGGGATGGAAAAGAAGGGCGTCCTGATCGACGGCGGGCTGTTGTGCGCCATGTCCCGGGAACTGCAACAGTTATTGGAAATTTCGGCAGATAAGATCTATCGCCTCGCCGGAGAGAAATTCAACATTCAGTCGCCGAAGCAGCTCCAGCAGATCCTCTTCGACAAGCTCCGGTTAGCCAAAGGGAAGAAGACCAAGGAAGGCTACTCCACCGACGTTGATGTCCTTTCCAGTCTGGCCAGGCATCATGAGCTCCCTGCGGAGATCCTGGCCTACCGGAGCATCTCCAAACTGAAATCCACGTATATCGACGCCCTGCCTGCCCTCGTACACCCTCAGACAGGGCGGGTCCACACCTCCTATAATCAGGCCGTAACAGCAACGGGCAGGCTTTCCAGCAGCAATCCCAATCTGCAAAATATCCCCATCCGGACCGTCGAGGGCAAGAGGATTCGTCAGGCCTTCATTGCCCCGCCCGGTAAAAGGCTGATCTCTGCGGATTATTCGCAGATTGAGCTGCGAGTCCTTGCCCACCTTTCGGAGGACCGGACCCTCATCGACTCCTTCCGCTCCGGAGAAGATATCCACAGCAGCACCGCCTCGACAATTTTCGGCGTCTTTCCCGAGCTGGTAAATGAAGAGATGCGCCGCCAGGCCAAGGTCATCAATTTCGGCATCCTTTATGGAATGAGCGCCTTCGGCCTCGCCAAGGAACTCAACCTGACGCAGAAACTCGCCCAGGCCTATATCGATGAATATTTCCGGAAATATGAAGGTGTTAAACGCTATCTCGATCAGGTTCTGGCGCTGGCGCGGCAGAATGGCTACGTCTGCACTCTGATGAACCGCCGCCGCTACCTTCCCGAAATTAACTCCGCCAATGCCAACATCCGCCAGTTTGCCGAACGAATGGCCGTAAACACCCCCATTCAGGGCACGGCGGCAGATCTCATAAAACTGGCCATGATCCGTATCGCCGGAAGACTCCGGACAAGAAACCTGACGGCGGCCATGATCATGCAGGTTCATGACGAACTTGTTTTCGAAGTCCCGGCGGAGGAGGTGGAAACCGTAATTACGCTGGTCAAGGAAGAAATGGAACATGTCATGGTCTTGCGGGTCCCCCTGAAGGTCGCCGTCAATTACGGGCGCAACTGGGACGACGCCCATTGCTGAGCCCATTATTTCTGTTGACTTTTTCACTACATTGAGGCAGGAAGGTTCCTACCGAGGGAGGGCCGGGATCGCTGTGTCCCGGCTTCTTAATTTTAAGCGGACGTGGAGAAATGTTGCATGACGTACTTGAGATATCATGACAGAATCAGATCCCTCCTGCTGATCCTTTTTCTTATCGGGGTATGGATACCCATAGCTGCTCGGGCTGCC
>DMAT01000134.1 GCA_003451635.1 Syntrophus sp. (in: bacteria)
TTCGACCCCTTCTTCACGACGAAGGAAATGGGACGGGGGACCGGTCTGGGTATGGCCGCAGTATATGGCATCATCAAGGGTCACGGAGGAGCGATTCACGTGGAAAGTGCGCCAGGCCAGGGGACTACCTTTTCCATTTATCTTCCCGCCGCGGGAAAAACTGTTTTGACCAAGGTGATCACCCCACACAAAACGGTAAAAGGAAAGGAGACAATCCTCCTGGTGGACGACGAGCCGATGAATCTCGACGTTACCAGGGAGATGCTGGAATCCCTCGGCTATAAGGTTTATCTTGCGGGTAGCGGTCATGAGGCCCTCGCGGCATTTATGGAAAAAAGGGAGGAAATTGATCTTGTCATTCTGGACATGATCATGGCGGGAATCTCCGGCAGCNNTCGAAACCTTTGACCGGCTCCGGAAGATCGATCCCGCCGTCCGGGTCCTTCTTTCCACAGGCTACAGCCTCATGGGCCAAGCCCAGGAAATCCTCGACCGCGGCTGTAACGGTTTCATCCAGAAACCATTTCACCTGCAAATATTTTCGGAAAAGGTGCGGGAGATGCTGGAAGGAGATATTGATCGTTAATCTCGCAAAGAAGGACATTTACATCTGAGATTATTTATACATTATTTTGAGGAAAGGCTTTTTTTATGCAGAAAATACTGGCGATTGACGACAAGAAAGAAAATCTGGTCACCCTGTCCGCATTACTGAAGAATCTGATGCCGGACTGTGCAGTGTCAACAATCCTATCGGGGAGGGAGGGGATTCCCTGGAAAAAATGGTTCAGGAAAGGACAGCCACCCTGAGGGAGAGCGAAATCAAACTTCAAGCAATCTTCGATACGATAGGAACAGGGATTATCATCATCGACAGAGAAACACAGTTCATAACTGAGGTCAATCGGAACGCCGTGGAAATGATCGGGCTGACGGTACACCAGGGGATGGGAGGTCAGTTGGCCATGGCGGGGCTATTGAAGATCGACCCATCTATCAAGGCCAGCATTGCTTCGGGGTGTGTGGATGATCCCATCATTGAGAACTACAGTGTTCAGGGTTTCCAGGAAGCGATGACGAAGCCGTTTAAGCGGGAAGAAATGAAAAGTTTAGTGGATAATATACTTCCTGGGGAAAGATAATTGCTCATTTGAAGTAGCAATCCACACCGGAATGACGAAAACAGCAATTTTCGACTTTTCACAAATATGTATATTTTAGGGAGGTAAAATGGATCAGAAATTCATGGCCAATCAGATGTTGCGATACAACAAAACGAGCTTTGAGAAATCTTTTTCCGTTATGGTAAACATGCAGAACAATGCGGAAAAGATGTTCCAGTTCTGGTTGAATCAGACCAAATGGTTCCCCGCGGAAGGTAGAAACTTCATGTCTGAATGGATCATCTTCTACCGAAAGCTACGGAATGATTATAAGGCCAGCGTCGATGAAGGCTATCGGAAAATGGAAGAATTCCTGTCCGCCGATCATAAATAAGAGGAGGCCGCCTTTGCAGGTTTCACAACTGGAAGCATTATTTGCAGCATGCCGGACGTCGGAAGCAGACCTGCGTCGATCTTTGGATAAATACACCGTTTTTTTTCAAAAGATCCCTGCCCTAATCGCCGTTACGCATTTTCACGACGGTCTTTTTGTCGATGTAAATGAAGTTTTTTGTCATGAAACCGGCTATACGCGGGAAGAGGTAATCGGGCGCACGGTTTTTGAGATGAATTTTTATCCCGATCGCTATAAACGGAAGGAATTGATTAACATCCTCCTTCAAAACGGTTTCGTTGACAACATGGAAATGACCTTCCGGATCAAGTCCGGAGAAGACAGGATAGTCAAGATTACGGCCCGGTCCTTGCTCATAGATAACAAGGAGCACCTGCTGGCCATCATCGACGATGTCAATGATCAAATATCAAGGTCAGCCGAGTTGCATCGCGCAATCGAAGAGGCAGAGGCCGCCAGCCGGATGAAAAGCGAGTTCGTGGCCAATATGAGCCACGAGATAAGAACGCCGATGAACGGCATCATTGGTCTTACCACCCTGCTCCTCCGCACGGAGCTTACGGAAAAGCAGCGGGAATACGGCCTGGCCGTGCAGTCGTCGGCTCGGTCGCTGATGAAAATCGTCAACAATGTACTTGATTTTTCCAAGATTGAGGCTGGCCGGATGGACCTGGAGATATTCCCCTTTGATCTGAAAAAAACTTGTGAGGAAATAGTAAATTTTTTATCTTTCCAGGCCGAAATCAAGAATATCGAGATCAACCTTATCACCCCTGAAGATATGGTCCGGCATGTTTCTGGAGACGAGCACAAGCTTAAACAGATTCTGATGAATATCATCGGCAACGCCGTCAAGTTTACCAGCGAGGGATCTGTGTCTGTAAACCTCAAGCCTGTTTCGGTGTCCGGTGAGGATATGGTTGTTTGTTTCTCCGTCACCGATACGGGAACAGGAATTCCGGAAGAGAAGAAAGATAATATTTTTGACGCCTTCTCGCAGGGGGACAGTTCCACGACCCGACGCTATGGGGGAACCGGCCTTGGTCTTACCATAACCAAGCAGCTTGTCGAACTCATGGGTGGAACAATCGAGTGTGAAAGCGTGGAAGGCGTCGGATCAACCTTCCGCTTTACCATTCCTTTGCGTATAGATGCTCAGTCACATCAGTCACAGTCCGGGAAAGGTGTCGATGACAATATAAGATCCTTGGGCTGCGCCGTTCAGGGAGACAATTTCACCGGCATCGATGGCAAAGCTATGAATATCCTTGTCGCCGAAGATGATGCCATCAATAGCAGGGTCATTATCGAAATATTGGAACAGGCGGGTTTCCGGGTCCACGCCGTCGGCACGGGCAGGCAAGCCATGGCGGCGTGGCAGCATGTGGCCTTTGACCTCATCATCATGGATGTCCAGATGCCGGAAATGAACGGCCTGGAGGCTACCGAGGCTATTCGGGCCAAAGAAAAAAGCAGGACCTGCAAGCAGCCGCCCATCCCGGTGATCGCCCTGACGGCTCATGCAAACGCAGAAGACCGCCGCCGCTGCATGGCCGCGGGCATGGACGCTTATCTGACAAAACCGGTCGTTGTGAATGAATTATTGTGTAACATCAGGACACTGACCAAGACACCCCATGACGGACCATTACGGAAGGCTGACGCCACCGAGGAGTGTAAGAAGGTTTCCCTTTCCCGGAACGAATTCTTTGACCGGGAAGCCTTGCTACGCAGGGTGGGGGGCAAGGAGACTCTTGTCTCTGAATTGATCGGTCATTTTCTCAAGGACCTGCCCATGCAAATCGAAGAAATATCCAGAGCCATGACCGACGGCGACTTTTCATTATTGGGGAGTCACGCCCATCGCCTCAAGGGGGCCGCCGCAACCATTTGCGCCAATCAGGCGGCTGCCCTGGCAGACCAGATTCAATTGGCTGCAAAAGAAGAAAACCTGTTAAAAACCGATTCGCTCCTGAAAGAGCTTCGGGAACACTACGCTTATTTGAATGCAAATATCAAAGAGGGGGGGAACCGATGAAAATTCTGATAGTGGAGGATGATTTTACCTGCCGTATGATGATGCAGCGACTCCTTGAAGCCCACGGGAAATGTGATGTCGTGATCAACGGCAAGGAAGCAGTGGAGGCATTCATCTTCGGAATCGTGGAAGGAAAGCCTTATGACCTCATCCTTCTTGACATTATGATGCCCGAAATGGATGGACAGGAAGTGGTTAAAGAGGTTAGAAGAATCGAAGAAGAGGAATGGGGAATCATCTATCCCAAGGGGATTAAAATTATCATGACCACCGCCCTGGACGATCCCAAAAACGTGGTGACGGCATTCAAATCCCTATGCGACGCTTATCTGGTCAAACCGGTCACGGAACAAAGCTTGATTGCGGCTATTCGGGAATTCTTCCCGGACTTTGGCAGATGACATTCGATACAGTTCACTTAAACCCTTCGCGCTAAGCTTATCGAAGCATTTAAGGCTTTAATGAACGGTCTTTAGATGACATGCGAGGAAGCAACTATGGCAAGAATACTGCTCATTGACGATGACGACCAGTTCCGGACCCTGTTGAGAAAGATGCTTGAAAAGGCGGGATATAATGACGTTGAAGAGGCCAACGACGGACGTATCGGTGTGAAGCTCTTCCGGCAGCGCCCTTTCGATCTTGTCATCACCGACATCATCATGCCGGATAAAGAGGGGATCGAGACGATCATTGAATTGACCGAAGATTATCCCCAGATAAAGATTATTGCCATGTCGGGGGGAGGAAGGATCGGCCCCCAGGACTATCTTGAAACGGCCAGGCGCCTCGGCGCCAGCCGGGCTTTGGCAAAACCCTTCAATTACTCTGATCTTGTTGATACTGTTCGCGAACTTTTGGGCGTATAATGATCGCTGATAAGAAAAATGGCATGTCCATCCCTGATCGAACACACGCTGAACTCGTCGCTGAGATCATGACGTTGCGGAAACACCTTGCCGAGACGGAGGAAGATAATCGACGCCTCCAACAACGCTGCCAGGATATTAAAGCGATCGGCGCTGGTGAAGATGAGAAATACGGACTGATTGCCGTTGATATTACTGACCAAAAAGATATCAAATTACAACTGCCGCATTCACATAAAATGGAGGAAGTCGAGGCTATGGCAGGCGTGATTGCCCATGATCTCAACAATATTCTGTCATCAATGATCGGCTATACGGAACTAGCGATGGATGAGCCAGACGAAAAGGAGCGACTCTACGACCTGCAACAGGTGATGCGTTCCTGCGACCGGGCAAAGAGTCTCGTCAGCAGGATAATTTCCTTAAGCGGAGGAGTGAACGTTGATATGCAGCCTGTCGACTTGAGCATCCTGGTCATGGGAACTGACCCGGAGCAGAAAACCCCAGGGGGCAGCGGAGAACGCATCCTGCTTGTGGACGACGATGAGATGCTTGTCAAACTTGGCAGAGGCATGCTTATGAAGCTTGGCTATACGGTTTCTGAAGCGGCGGACAGCTCCCTGGCCCTGAGGATGTTTATGGAGAATCCGGAAGCATATGATTTGGTCATCACCGACATGACCATGCCAGGCATGAATGGGCTGGAGCTGGCACGGGAAATACGGAATATTCGCACAGATATACCCACTATTCTATGCACGGGATACAGCGAACTTGTCGATGAAGAAAAGGCAAAGCAGGAGGGTTTCAACTGCTTTATCCAGAAACCCCTCCACATCAGGGAGCTTGCGGTGGCGGTACGGGATGTCCTCGCAGGGCAGAAGACCTGGAAATAGGGGGAGTATCCCCATGTTTTGCTTGGCAACGATATTCGCCTGGACATATTCCCTTTTGCTTACCAACTTTTGACGTAATTTTCGGTGGAGTTTTAAAGAAAGAGGCATCACAACATACCAAGTTGTTGATTTGGGTATCCGGATTGCATGATGTATGACCGTCCTTAAGCGCCTCCTGTCACTTCATTGGAAAACCGCATTTCATGATTGACAAGGGAAGGTGTGGCGACATCGCAAAACCGAAATACATGATGTATTGCAATTTCATTTCTACCAGTTTTTGTGTATCAGCTTTGAAGCAGTAATGATCGAGATTGAGGAAAGAAAAAACGGAAGGTACCGATTACCGTGTACATCTACGAAGCGAGAGGTAGACTGATCGGTTCTGAACAATGATAACGGGTTGTAACCTACATATTTTTCAGCGTGATTTTTTCAGCGTGCGGTGGTAATATCTCCTCCCTGAAAGCGGTAAGGTGTCAGCCTGTGTGAGAATGCTTGTTTTCAATCGGTAAGTAGTATCTGGTGGACTACATTCCATTCGAAATATAAGCAGGCGTATTCATTATTCTACTCATCATAACGGCGATTTCCCGTTCGTCTGATGTCTTATTCAAGGCAGAGGAGACGTATGTAATCAGACTGACACATCGAAATAAAGGGGCCTGGTTGATATTGATTAAAGAATATTTTAAAATTTGCCGATGTAAGAAAAGCTATTCCAGAGTGACATTGCATAAGACGCCAACCTGTTGAGGTCCAACAGTTAGATTAGATCTTGATAAATAACAAAATAAAGGAGAAGAGTTTATGGATTCAATTAAGGAACTGGGTTTTGCTGTTTTGGCAGTTATGATAATTATTTTGTTAACTGCGCCTATGATAGCCTATGCCGATGATTGTGATCAGACCTTCAAGGCACTTGAAGTTTAAGACTGCAAAATGGGAAGAGTCGAACATAAGGTTGGGCTTAAAACAGATACAAAAGCCCAGTGTGTTGAAAACCGCAAGCTCAATGTTACCGGCTGCACAGTGGAAGCCTTGGCCACAGATACGGCAACGCACTACATATATATTATCGGCCCGGAAAAAACGAGAAAGGCATTTAACGATTTCAAGTGGCAATGTGACAACGATGCCGGTAATGCTGCTGGAGGCCTGGATAAAAGCCGGTTTGAAGGGCAATGGGCCCCTGGTTACACCTTCGATAAATTTCCGTCAGGATCGAATAATGACAGAAGTGAGATATTTTTGAAAGACTTGGCAAAACAAGGGAAATCCATGTACGGAGGATTGATTCTGTCTCAGCCTACCACTAAATATACCAAGAAATTTGATAAGCAAGTATGTCAGTATTTCAATATCAAGACAAACTCAGTGGCCCTAAAGTTCAACTGTGATGTCGATTTCAAGGAAAAAGGCGCAGCGACACCTGCAGCAGAAGGAAAGAAAAATGAAGGATCTGCCACACCCGCAGCGGCAGCAGAAAAGAAGGGGGGGGCCGCAGATTCAGTGCAGAAAGGTTTGCAAGGTATTTTCGGCAGATAAGCTTTAAATGCTCTTAAAAAAAGGTATTACATTTCATCACCCAAAGGAGGATCAAGAATGAGGAAGAAAATCTTTGCATTATCGTTTTTTGTATTGTTTTTTGCGACGTTAGCTTTTGCGGCGGACTACAAGAAAGATATTGTCGGCAATTGGACTTATGAGTTCAAAGGGCAACAGGCAGCTGTAGAACACAAAGCTGACGGCACATTCACTCTGGTTATGGGGAAAACTACGGTAAAGGGTACATACACAGTAAAGGGAAACACCCTGACGCTCACAACGGAAGGCAAAAATACTCCCTATACTATTCAGTCCTATGACGGGAAAAAAATGACAATGAAACGGGATAAAGACAACCGTGTCATCATATATGTGAAGAAATAGTCCTTGAGAGGGCGCCCCAGCATTTATTGCACCGTATTCGGGCATCAATAGATGCTTGTGGGTGCTTTTATCATCATCATAATAATAATAATAAGGAGGAGGAGGAGGAAACATGCGTCGCATTCTGAGTATCGCGAGTTTAATCATTGTTATGAGTATGACTGGTATAGGTCACGCAGCCAACTGGATGGATGGGCTTCCTTCTGTTCCGGTCACTGCCAAGCCACTCGACAAGGTGTGGGCGGCCGTTCCTGAAGGTGGCGGTGATATGGCAAAAGTTGGTGTCTTCGATGTTGTTTCGGTGCAGGGCAATACGGCAACACTGAAAAACAAAATCGGAACCAGCTTTCCTAATGTACCCGGTGCATTGATCCATCCAATCGGCAATCCATCCAAGCTGAAAGTTAACGATATAGCTTTGGGGGATTCTTGGGGTGCGAGCAAGGTTGTCGGTCGCGTCAAGAGCATCGAGGCAGGGAAGGTGACTTTACGGTACAAGTTTGGCAGTGCGATCACCGAAAAATTGATGGATCATGCCCAGCCACTGGTTAGTGGAGTGAAGCCAATGGCATTAGTTATATACCGGAGTATGAACTCTCCCTACAAGGGGTTGGTCATTGCAAAAGGTAAAGGCAATGTCTGGATTAGCACCGATAGCGGTCATGTAGTGACGGTTCCCGAGGCCACGGTTCTTTCGCTTGATATGGCACCAAAGGGTTTCAAAGTCGGGCAAACCGTTTATGCTTACCAATGGGGTTCTGGCTACAAACAAGGCACCGTCACAAAAATCGTTGAATTCTATCATCAGTATGAGATCAAGTTGGTTGGCAAAGATAAACCCGAAGTATTTATCTTCTCTGAGGTTGCAGCAAAGATATGACGCATTTCGAGCCAAAACAAAAGCCCGACTCGAAAGAGTTGGGCTTTTGTTTTGGTTGTTCTGCGTACCTCTATTCAAAATGATGGGCTATAAGGAATGATTAATTTCTTTAATTTCAATAAACCTGAGAGGGAGAAATATGAAAATCATTTCGATAATTCTTCTGTTAGCAATATCTGCAGGCTGCGTAGCCTGGCCGCCTCAGCTTATGGTCGATAACAAGATGGGGGAGACTATTACTAAAATAGTTTATCGGCATGATGATTCATCCGTCCCTCCAAAGTATCACCGAAGTTACAAAATTGAAGCTATTAACAACAAAATAAGCATTGTAGTTGATAGTTATGGAGAAATATTAGCGCAGAAGGAATTTCCAATTACAGCTACTCAGTTTTCAGAATTAGTGGTTTATTTAAATGAAAAAAGAGTACATAATACCAAAAATACCGAAAGTATGGGATGTACAGGCGGAACTGGAGAAAACATAGGCTTCTTTGCGGGTGCAAAAGTAGTTTTCAAAGGTTCTGTTTATTATTGTGGTGGAAAAGATTATGGTGACATGGTTGGGGATATCGAGGGCTTTGCAACGAAGATTACATCATTTATCCCTCAATTTGAAAAACTTCGGCATGCTGAGTATATAAACGAGTCGTAAGAAAATATTACACGTCAATCGTCAAGCAATTATTACTTCACACTCACACAGAATAACCGGAGGCGTCGTAGTACCTAGATGATTTATGCTTCCGTATCTCAGCAAGTCCGCAGCATGGGCCACCTTTGAAGAATTGAAGTGGTAATACTCACTGAAATTCCAAGTCAAAGGTGTGTAGTTGTAGGTGTAAGTGCCCGACTTCATTGTTTATTTATCATGTTTGGCTCTATTGATCACCAATAGAAAGCAACGCTATTGACATTTTCCTGATATTGCTTTACGCATAACCTTCGGAAGCGGTAAGACTCAGATGAAGATCATTGGTGGAAGGAAGACCCCTGAGCCAGCAAAAGTATTAGGGCTTGGGTTGCGGGGATTTTGGTAGAAGCCTTCTGTAAGCGGTAAACAGTAAAAATAGTCAAAAATACTGGACTTCGATCCGTTATCAACAAGTGCGGATATCGAAAAAAGAGACGTGCCGGAGAGTTCTGAGCGAAAAGCGATTCAAATTGCCTTCCCAACGGGCAACTCGCCCAGAAAGAGAGCCGATGACGCCAGAAGGACCGCCGCCAATCAGCATACACTGCCCGACCACGTCAATAATCTCTGTTTTTTGTTACAAAATATGCATTGACAGGAAAAACATCCCCCTATAATCTAACCCATCAAAAGTAAAGCCTTATCAATATCAATAATTATCAATCAATAGCAGAGAAAATGAAATGATGAATAAATCCAGAAAAAACAAGGGCCAGCCCGAGGAATCAATTGACCAGATCACATCATTGCCTGATTTTTATGAAGACTTTCGTCCCGAAGAGATAAATGAAATCTTTTTCACTGAATCCGCACAAAGAGATCGAGGCACCCATCATGAAAATCTGTTTTTTTTCACATGGTGCTGATAAACGAATCTTGTGGGTTGTCGGGCATTATGAGAAGCGCAGCATTCTTAAAAGGTAAGGCATGATTCACCAAATTCTGGATAAATCAAAACAAAAAGAGGTGGAAGAGCTATTCACTTCTGTATTCACCTCATCAGAGGGTGAAAAAGAAGGAAGATTGATTGCTAATCTTTCTTCCCAGTTAGTATCAAACATCGACAATAATGAAATAATCTGTTTCGGCGTATATGAAAATAAAACGCTCATTGGTTCTGTCTTCTTCACTCGCCTTCAGTTTAGTATGCCTATTCAGGTTTTCATGCTTGCCCCGGTTGCAGTAAGCACTGAACATCAGGGAAAAGGCATTGGACAGGCACTAATCAATTACAGGCTAAATGAACTCAAAAATCGCTCTGTTAATGCTGCTGTTACATATGGAGATCCATCCTTTTATTCAAAGGTGGGATTTCAGGTGCTTTCAGAAAATGTAATTCAGGCTCCGCTAAAGCTTTCAATGCCTTTTGGCTGGCTCGGCCAATCTTTAAGGGGAGAGTCAATTACAACTATTAATGAACGTCCCGTGTGCGTTAAGGAATTCAATGACCCCGTTTATTGGTAAACAAAAGAACATAACAATCACAGGCACTCGGTCAGTAAAAAGCACCGCTCGTTCCTCGCTCTGTTTTTTGCTGCCGGTGATGTGAAGCGTTATGCATTGAAATGATAAGACATCTGAAATCAGGAAGGTATGGATGAAACTGACATTTGAATGGGATGAAGTCAAGGCAAAAGAGAACCTTATTAAACACAAGGTGCCTTTAGATGAAGGGAAAACGATCTTCAACGACCCTTTTCTGCTTACCTATCCAGATGTTGACAATTCCGATACGGAAGAGCGCTATGTTGACATCGGTATGTCCGCCAAAGACCGGGTTCTCGTTTTGGTCCATACGGAGAGACAGGGGAAAATGCGTATCATAAGTTGTCGTAAAGCGACAGTACGTGAAAGGAGAAACTATGAAGAAGGTTAAAACCGAAAAGCCAATA
>DMAT01000295.1 GCA_003451635.1 Syntrophus sp. (in: bacteria)
GCTGCCCCTTTCCCCCGGTTGCGGTCATGCCGGACGAGGGTGATGGAAGTGATATCCTTGATCCGGTCGTAGGTGCCATCGGTCGATCCGTCATCGACAACGATCAGGGGCCAGGGAAGCTTCCGGGCTTCCTCGATGACACCGGCCACCTTACCTTCATGGTTGTAGACGGGTATGACGACCGCCACGCGGCTGTTGTCGATTCCTGAGTTATTCGACGGCAAAAAACGCAATCCCCCACGCCCCCGGTCCCATATGTACGCCCGTGGTCAGGGACAGGGGCTTGACCGTAACCTCCGCTTCGGGATATTTCTTTTTGACTTCTTCCCCGAATCCCTCCAGCCATTCTCTATTGTCCGTATATTCCAGCCAGATGAGGGACGGCGAATCCGGTTTCAGGGCGCCTGCCAACTGCTTGAAGGCAAAGGACTTCTGATCGCGCCGGTTTCTGACCATGCCGACTTTTTTGGCCCCGTCGGCCTGGGGACTGATGACCGGTTTCATGTGCAGCATGTCGCCAAAGAAGGCTCCCGTTTTCGACAACCGCCCTCCGGCGGCCAGGTATTGCAGCCGGTCAACGAAGAGATACTCCCGACAGCGCGCCACCGCACCTTTGGCAAAGGCCACGACCTCGTCGGGGTCGTCCGTTCGCCCGGCGAATCCTGCCGTCATTGTGGACAGGAGCCCCAGGCGGCCCGCGGCGCACCCCGTGTCCATGACAACCAGGCGATCATCGGGATCATGATCCGCCTTCCACCTGAGCGCCGTATCGTAATTGCCCGTAAACACCGATCCCACGCACAGATACAGCACCTTCCCGTAAAGGCCAAGGGCGCTCTGATAGAACTGATGCCGCTCAAACACGGAGGCCTGGGAGGTTGAGGCCGGCGCCCCTTTGCCCATGGCCTCGTAAAGGATCTCCGGCGGCAGGGAGCTCTCCGGCAGGGAGCTGCCGCCAAGGGTGATATAGCTGTCCAAAAGCGTCACGTCCAGAGCCTGGGCCTGCTCACGGGTCATTGAGCCCGCCGCATCGGTCATGACATGGATGGCCCTTGATACCCGGGACTTCTGAAAAGCCGCCGTCTGCTCTCCCAGATCGTCATCGGACCAGCGAATAATATCGCCCACGGCCCCGATCCGGCTCCTTACCAGGTCCCGGTCCCGGGTATGGAGGTGTATCTTGACAAGATTCTCATCCCGGATCACCACCACGCTTTCATCTTCCCCGCAAAGATCACTGATTTCCTTCTCTGCCCCTTCATGGCGGGAAAGAATCATGTCCACACAGTATCCCGATTCGGGTGCATCATGGAGAGGCTGCCGGAGACGGAGCCTGTCGCCAAAGACGGAAGCGACGGAGCACAAATCCGCGGTGCCGCCCGTCAGGGCATTCAAAAAACCGTCGAAATACAGAAACATGCCCAGGGCGCCCGCATCGACGACACCGGACTCCCGCAGGCGCGGCTGCATGGCCGTTGTGCCACGGACAACCTCAACCAGACGGTCAATGATATCCCTGGCCCATGCCCTGTCGATAGTGGGGGGTTCCGGCCCGACGGCCTCGACAAGACCATCGAAAAAGGTGAGCATCGTGCCGGGTTGAGGATCGCCGACGGCCTGCCATGCCTGATCGCGGCCCCGCTTGATGGCATCGGGAATCTTTCCGGGCGCATCTGCCCGGATAAAGGCATCAAAGAACCGGGCGGCAATATTCCCCGAATTTCCCCGTGCCGAAAGCATTAAATCACGGACCGTACGCTGCCGGTCCGTGGCCACACCCCGCAGGGGAACGAGGCTGAGCACGAGATTCCGGCCCGTATCACCGTCGGCAATGGGAAAGACATTAATGCGATCCAGAAGCCCGGACCATGCGGTCACGCGCTCCACACCTGTAACCAAAGCATTACAAAAATCCGCGTCCGTCATCAAAAACCTTTCGTCATCCTTATCACTTTAACGGTCTTAATGTCCTCAAGGACCTGATAGATAAGGCGATGGTGAATATTTATTCTTCGGGAGAAGGCCCCGGTAAGATCTCCCACAAGCTTCTCGTATGCAGGTGGGGTTTGATAAGGATTATTTTTGATAATATCAAGCAGCTTTGATGTTTGAATCTTAAGGCCGGATTGCGCGATCTTTTTTGCGTCTTTTTGAGCCTGTTTGGTGAATACCAGCCGCCAACTCACCAGCCAGGTTCCTCCTCGCATTTTTCAACAGGCGTCTTTAAACCTTTCCTGATGGATTCCCGCATGCCCGGCATAGAAACAAGATAGAGAGTCTCTTCTATCGCTTTCCAATCCTCTTCCGACACAAGAACCGCAGAGTTTCTCTTGCCGACGATCTGTACCGGTTGGTGGCTTTCTTTCACTTCATCCACCAGATTGTATAATCGCTTTCTTGCCTCTGATGCTGATAGTGTTGTCATCTCTCCCACCTCCCAATCGTACTGCATATGGTACGTTAGTGATACGGTGATGTCAAGTTAATTACGGTTTGCTCAAAATGCAAATAGCCGCTGCAAGACGGAAATAACCTTTAACTGGGTATCTGAATCAAGAGTGCCGAGTTTTTTTATAAGTCGCTTTTTGTCTATTGTTCGTATCTGATCTAGCACAATATGACCTTTTTTTTCTTTAAATTCGCAAGTTATTCTCGTTGGATACTCTTTCCCGGCAGTCGTCATCGGGGCAACTATAAAGGTGTGTATATGCCGGTTCATTTCATCCGGCGAAATAATCACACAAGGTCGTGTTTTCTGAATTTCAGAACCAACAGTAGGATCAAGATTTATCAAATATACATCGAATCGATTCACTACCATTGCCATTCCTCTTCATCCCAGGAATTTGAGATATTATCGTCTCCGTCTATCAATGTGTCATGACCGTTTTGGGCCATTGATCTGAAAGCATTATCCCAATCTGGTCTTGGATTTGAGATCGGGCGAATAATAATTTGGTTTTTCTCCACCTCAAGTTCAACGTCATCCACAATTCCCATTTGATCAAGTAATGGTTTTGGAATGCGGATTCCTTGGGAATTTCCTATTTTTACAATGTGTGCTCTCATTATTTTTGTCCTTGACCGGATCGTTGCTACATTGTAATTACATTCAACATAAAAGTCAAGGATTCCATTACTTATTGTGTCACTGCCCAACACCCTCTCGGAGCAAGACCAGATTGAGTTGTTATCGATAAAATTAATCTGTTTCCTTTTTTTCCGATTTTCAATGTTTTTCGAGGAGTTCTTTTCGCTTAAGTTGGTACTCCTCTTTTGAAATCAATCCGTTGTCTAATGCAGTCTGCAATTCTTGCAATTTTTGGCTTAGAGACTTTTCCTTTTTCTGGTCCTTTAATGATTCGGGGTATTCAGTTTTACATAGGATGTAATCCTGAATTGCAGGGTCGTCTATAATTTGTCTCGAAACGGCATGAATCGCATAGGCTGGCGCGGTGTAACCACTCATAGCATTGTCCCTAGTCTCGTAAATTTTGGTAAATCCAGTTTCGGGAATAACGATCTCCGTCTTGAAATAACTACCAAATGACCAAAAACCTGCTGTTGATTTTAAGTCTATCATTTTTATTTCTAGAACCTTATGAGATTGGTCATCAACTTTTACGCGACTCTGTTGAAATCCGTTTCCTAAATACACAACGACCGAATCCATCATTTCCTTGGGATTTATTACCCCAAAAAAAGGGGGATTGCTCATTGTGTCATAGTCGTCAATTCTAGCTTCTGCGTTGATTATTTTTGCGGTAGGGGGTTTTTGACACTTTGACTTCAAAGACAAATCAAGAGGTGAAACATTGTACGATTTATATAGTTCGTCCGGTTTGAGCCTATCAGATATGTCCTTCGTAACATGCAAGGTGCACCCGGTTAATGAAGACAAAACAACGACCGCAATCCCTAAATATAGAATCGGAACTCGAATCAAGAAATATTTCATAATGACCCTTGATAAAATTGAACCTGTCTCCTTTTTCCCTAAGATTGTCCAAAACCCCTTCCTCATATTTTCCATTTACATCTTTCCTTTCTGTGGTTGCTAGCGGCCATATTGAGGCGACGTGGGATGCACGCAGCGCTTTTCGCGGTCGCTCTCGAAGCTGGCCGTTATATGCCGACACTCTCCAGGCCCGACAATGTTTCATCCCGACCTACAGTTACGATGTGAATTCCCACAATCGCCATCAGCGGCCGCATCCGCCACTGGCGAGCCAGTTCATCAAATTTCTCTGAGCTAGGGACAGCAACCGCTAATACATCGTTCGGATCAGCTTTCTCAACCGTCATCAGTTGGCCGATCGCCTCTCTAATTAAGGGATACTCTTG
This sequence comes from Syntrophus sp. (in: bacteria), assembly GCA_003451635.1. Lineage (GTDB taxonomy): Bacteria > Desulfobacterota > Syntrophia > Syntrophales > UBA8958 > UBA8958. The sequence continues at coordinate 4,345 of DMAT01000295.1, forward strand.
AGACGATTTGCTCCGATGGAGAGGTCCTTTCTTTGATTCAACCCTTAATCTCTTCCCATTTGATAGGTTCGCCACTAGATCGCCCTCTCCTGATGATGAATGCACGACAATTCCCTGTTCATGTTTTTGATGGCGATATGTGCGTTGCCAACGGGAGGACCCGACGCCACGCCAGCCAAGCGAGTTCATAAACTCCACTATTGGGAAGTGGACACGTGTTCCAGTCTTCACTTGTGCACCATCGACAGCAACAACAACATCCCCAACAACGTGGTTGCGAACAATCAAGGCGATAGCCAACCGCAAGGTCACTTCGGCTTCCGGCATTTTGTCAGGGGGCAGCACAAGTCTCTCCTATGCATATAACATCATTTAGGCCGCCTAATGTCGGCATCTTTAAACCGCTAAGCGCGGCTAAATTACCACAATAACTTATGGCTATGATAGGTTTCGATGTAAGCAGAAACCGGTATTCGGTGTTAATTTACCATTTACGTTGTGTCGAGACATCGGAATATTTGAAACTTTTGGGATCGTTTACCGCCGGCCAAAAATCTATGCCGGTGTACCGGCATAAGTTA
>DMAT01000095.1 GCA_003451635.1 Syntrophus sp. (in: bacteria)
CGTCAACAACGTCGGCCTCGTGGAAGTTCCCATGGGGACCACTCTGGGAACCATCGTCTATGATATCGGCGGCGGCATCCCCAACGGCAAGAAATTTAAAGCCGCCCAGCTGGGCGGTCCCTCGGGGGGCTGTATTCCCATTCAGGATCTCAACGCCTCGGTGGACTATGAAAAAGTGGCCGAATTAGGGGCAATCATGGGATCGGGGGGGCTGATCTTCATGAATGAAGACAACTGCGCCGTCGATATGGCCAGATTCTTCATGGATTTCTGTCAGGATGAGTCCTGTGGCAAGTGTACGCCCTGTCGGGAAGGTACCAAAAGGATGCTTCAGATCCTGACGAGCATCACCCAGGGCAAGGGCAAGGAGGGAGATATCGAGCTGCTGGAGGAAATGGCGGCAATCATCAAAGACGCCTCCCTCTGTGGCCTCGGCCAGACGGCGCCGAACCCGATCCTCAGTACCATTCGCTATTTCCGGAAGGAATATGAGGATCATATCCGTAACCACCGCTGTGACGCGGCAGTCTGTACCGCCCTGTTCAAGTCCCCCTGCCAGCACACCTGTCCCATCGAGATGGACATTCCGGCCTACATCACCCTGATCAGGCTGAATCGCCTGGAAGACGCCTACAAAGTCCTCCTCCGCACCAATCCTTTCCCATCGGTCTGCGGACGGGTCTGCGATCACAAATGCCAGACGAAATGCCGCCGGGGTAAAATGGATGAACCGATTGCCATCAAGTTCCTCAAACGCTTCATCACCGACAACGCCCCACGGCCGAAGACCGAGCCGGTCCCCGTTACCCGCAAAGAAAAGATCGCCGTCGTCGGCGCCGGTCCTGCCGGCTTGACGGCGGCCCGTGACCTTGCCCTGCGTGGTTACAAGGTAACGGTTTTCGAAGAGCTTTCCGAACCCGGGGGCATGCTCCGCTGGGCGATTCCCGCCTACCGCCTCCCCCGCAACACCCTAGCTAAGGAAATTGCCGCGGTGACCGCCCTCGGTGTGGAGATCAAATGCAACATCCGGGTGGGAAGAGAACTGTCCTTCGACAAACTGAAGAAGAAGTTTGATTATGTATACATGGCCCCGGGGGCTCACAAGAGCCAGAAAATGGGTGCGGAAGGCGAGGACATCCCCGGCGTCCATGGGGGAGTGGAGTTTCTTCGTGATTTCAACGCCCATGAAGAAGCCTGGGTTAAAGGTGAAAAAACCCTGGGCTCGAAGGTCGCCGTGATCGGCGGCGGGAATTCGGCCATTGACGCCGCTCGGGTGGCCTTGCGCCTGGGGGCAGATGTCACCATCCTCTATCGCCGGGAGCGGAAGGATATGCCCGCTGCATCAGAAGAAATTATCGCTGCGGAAGACGAAGGAATCAAGTTTGAATACCTTGTTGCCCCCCTGAAGATCGAGGCCAAAGACGGCAAAGTCTCTGGGATCACCTGCGAACGGATGAAACTGGGCGAGTTCGACCGCAGTGGCAGAAAGAAGCCCGTCGCCATCCCGGGCTCGGCCTTCACTCTGGCGGTGGACGCCATTGTCGCCGCTGTCGGTCAGGTCCCGGATCTGACCTTCGTCCCCAAAGACAGCGGTGTCTCCGTAAATAAATGGGACTGCTTTGATCTGGCCAAGGACAGCAAGTCCCAGACTACGGACGCCAGATTCTATGCCGGCGGCGACGCCGTGACGGGACCAGATACGGTTATCGCGGCAATTGCTGCGGGACATCAGGCGGCCCGGGACATGGACGCCGCGATCAGGCTGGCCGGAGGCGAGGCTGCTTATGAAGAGCCGGCGGAAGATAAGATCGATATCCCCCTTATCATCGATGAGGAGGGCGAGGAAGCCCCCCAGGGCAAGATGCGTGAATTACACGGGCCGGAGCGGAAAACTAGTTTTGTGGAAGTGGAACTTGGCTTCTCCATGGAAGAGGCTGTCAAAGAAGCAGCCCGCTGCCTCCGTTGTGACGCGGAAATCTGATTGAATATATGAGCGATTTACGGGCATCCAAACTTGCTGGGCTCCTGGTTGACTATTCAGTAGCCGTAAAGCCCGGCGACAAGGTGGTGATCAATGGCGGCGCCGATGCGGGGGTGCTGGTGCGGGAAGTCTATGCCGCCGTCTTGAAGGCGGGAGGGCATCCGCTGCTCCTTGTTTCCCTGCCCGGCATGGACGAGATACTCTACCGACATGCCACGGATGAGCAGTTGCGCTTCGTGGCGCCGCCGGTCAAAGAGATCATGGAAACCTACGACGTAAGTATTTCCGTCACCAGCACGGATAACACGAGGTCTCTGAGCGGCGTCGATCCCGGCAAGATAATGCTCCGCAGCCAGGGACGTCGTGAGATCCTTGACGTTTTCATGGCCCGGGCGGCCCGGGGGGAACTGCGCTGGACGGTGACCATCTTCCCCACCAATGCTTACGCCCAGGACGCCGACATGAGCCTGTCCGATTATGAAGACTTCGTTTATGGAGCCTGTATGCCCGATCTCAACGACCCTGTTGGTTACTGGCAAAATTTTTCTGCCCGTCAACATAAGATCATCGACTGGCTGCAAGGAAAGAAGCAGGTTCATATCAAAGGACAGAATACGGATCTCCGCCTGAGTATCGCAGGACGGGTCTTCCGCAATTGCGACGGTCACCACAACATGCCCGACGGTGAAATTTTTACGGGACCCGTCGAAGACAGCCTGGAGGGACATGTCTGCTTTTCCTATCCCGCCATTTATCAGGGACGGGAAGTGACGGGAGTAAGCCTTGATTTCGCAAAAGGGAAAGTCGTCCAGGCCCGGGCGGAAAAAAACGAGGACTTCCTCCTCAAGATGATCGCCACGGATGGGGGGGCCTGTTACGCCGGCGAGTTCGCCATTGGAACCAATGAGGGGATAAAAAAGTTTACCCGCCAGATCCTCTTTGATGAAAAGATCGCCGGGAGCTTCCATCTGGCCCTGGGGTCGGGGTATCCGGAAACGGGGAGTGTTAACAAGTCGGCCATTCACTGGGACATGATCTGTGACCTCCGGGAAGGGGGCGAGATCCGGGTGGACGACGAATTGTTTTATAAGGATGGAAAATTTGTGATGAACCTCCCATAGCGGGTGAGGTCTCATATAATGTTTATTACTCAAGTGACATTAAGGAGTGTGACATGGAAAAAAAGATCCCCATAACAATTGACGGCAGGGAAGTGGAGGCAGCGGCGGGTCAGATGATCCTGGAAGTCGCCAGGGAAAACGGGATTTTTATCCCGACCCTTTGTCATTACCCGGGCACAACCAAAGTCGGCGCCTGTCGCGTCTGCGTGGTGGACGTCGAGGGCGCTCGTTCTCTTGTCGCCTCCTGTTGCATGCCCGTCAGCCCCGGCATGGTTGTCAGGACAGATACCAAGAAAGTTCGCGACGCCCAGCGCCTTATCGTGGAGCTGCTCTGGGCCTCGGGCGATCACAATTGCCTGACCTGCGAGCAGAACGGCAATTGCGATCTCCAAAATCTCGTTTACTGGCTCGAGTTGGAAACACCCCGCTTCAGCATTCAGTTCCCTAAATACAAACCGGAAACGACCAATACCATGATCTCCCGGGACCTGAACAAGTGCATCCTCTGCGGACGTTGCATCCGGGCCTGTAACGAGATTCAGGTCAATGAGGTCCTCGATTTTTCCAAACGCGGCTCCAAAGCCAAGGTCGGTCCCGCTTTTGACGCCGACTACATTGATTCGGAATGTTTCTTCTGCGGGGAATGCGCCGATGTCTGTCCTGTAGGGGCCATAACCTTCCGTCAGTCCCGCTTCAAGGGCCGGCCCTGGGAGATACAGAAGGTCAAGACAACCTGCACGTACTGCGGCGTCGGTTGCCAGATGGACCTCAATATCAATAACGGGCAGATCGTCAAGGTCACGGGGAACCGTGATTACGCCCAGCCCAACGGCGGCAGCCTCTGCATCAAGGGACGCTTCGGCCTCGACTTTGTCAACCATTCGGATAGATTGAAGATACCCCTGATTCGCAGGAAAAAGGGAGGTGAACTGGCAGAGGCGTCCTGGGACGAAGCCCTGGATCTCATTGCCAATAAGTTCGGGGAGATCAAGAAAAAGGACGGCGCCGACAGCATCGCCGGCCTCTCGTCGGCCCGATGCTCTAACGAAGAGAATTATCTTTTCCAGAAATTCATGCGGGCGGTAATCGGAACCAACAATGTCGATCACTGTGCCCGGCTCTGACACTCCGTAACGGTGGCCGGTCTGGCCGCCGCCTTCGGCAGTGGAGCAATGACGAATTCCATCGATGAGATCGAATTTACCGACCTGATCCTGGCGACGGGAACCAACACCACGGAGAATCATCCCGTTATCGCCATGAAAATTAAACGGGCCGTCCGCCAGCACGGGGCCAAGCTCATCGTTATCGACCCCCGGGAGATCGACCTCGTGAAATACGCCGATCTCTGGCTCCGACAGGCGCCGGGGACGGATGTCGCGGTCCTCAATGGACTGATGAATGTCATGATTGCGGAAAACCTTTATGACAAGAGCTATGTAGAGAGCCGCACGGAAAACTTTGAGGCCCTTAAAAAGACGTTGGAAAAATACACACCTGATTACGTGGAGAAAATATCCGGCATTCCGGCGGAGGATCTCCGGACCGCCGCCCGGATGTTCGGCCGGGCAAATAGGGCCTCCATCCTCTATGCCATGGGGATGACCCAGCACATCACCGGCACGGACAACGTCAAATCCGTCGCCAACCTGTCTATGCTCGGCGGCAACGTCGGCATCGAGGGGGGAGGCGTCAATCCTCTGCGGGGACAGAACAATGTCCAGGGAGCCTGCGACATGGGGGCGCTGCCCA
>DMAT01000350.1 GCA_003451635.1 Syntrophus sp. (in: bacteria)
ATAGACACGTTTCACCGTTTTCCTTTCCCGGTCAAAGAAATTAAGGTAGCCCCGTCGCACCGTCCGACCATAGACATTCAGAGTAACGGCTATTTCACCGGAAAGGTTTTCCATCCGATGAATACCTGCGTTCAGGGGGAGAACGCAGGTAATTTCACCGGACTTTAAGACCCTCGCAACCGTTTCCTCGAGTTCCGCATAACCAGCCACCGTGCCGTCATCCTGGCGCCGGAATTTGACTTCCTTAATGTCATTGATAAAGCTCGCCACGATCCCCCAGGATCCATGGTCATGAATCGTGTCTGCGGAAAAAGGCTCCCATATGTAGGCCAGGACGAGAAAAGACTGATCGGGGCTTCGGTAAAGGGTCAATTCGTTTGGCCAGAGGGTCGGCTGCTGCTGTTTCAGCCATGATCTCTCGATTAATGCCTCCTTCAGGAAATCCCGGAACCAGAGATCCGAGGAAATGAGCTCCTGAACGATGGGAATTCCTTTTTCGAGAGTTACGGAAATCTTCTCATTCTTTTCTGTCAGCTCCTGAAAACGGTGACAGAATTTTTCAAAATCATTGTGCACTTATATAGCTCCTTTGATTTTTACATTACCCCTACCGGGGCTCCCTGGCGCCATACCGCCGTAGGTGCTGCCAGGAACTGTAAGCCCGATCTTGGGGATCGGCTGCCAGGGCTTCCTTTTCCCGGAGATATTTTTTCACGATCCCCGGCTGTTTGTATAGTTTTCGATCCTGTCCGATGGGGCAGACCTTGGTGCAGATCCCACAGGGATAGGTCCGACTTTTCGTCAGCTCTTCCGCCATTTCGAGACACGCCGGTTTATCATAATCACCGATGAGGCAGTCATCACGCACCCGGAGCGCGTCCTTGGGACAACACTTCGCACAGACCTCGCATTTTATGCAAAGGTCTTTTTCCATAAGGGGATCCGGAGGCAAGGCCAGGGCAGTAAATACTGACACCAATCTAACCCGGGGGCCGAATTCCGGGGTCAGCAGGCAGTGGCTGAGTCCGATATTACCAAGTCCCGCGTACTTCGCCGCCATGACGTGGCCAAAGGGAGCGCCGGGCCATTTTCTGAAAGCCTTGAGGCTGTTGTAGCCATCACGGCTGAAAAACGTGGCGCCATGGCCGAGACGGTTCAGATACCGGGTAGTATCATAGGCCAGGCCGTCCAGTTTTATGTTGACCGTTTTGTACAATTCCATGTGGAGGACGGACGGCGTCGATTCCACAATGGGTAACGGCATGCCCATTCCCATGACGATGACGGTGCGGGCAGGTTGCCAGATAGTCTGGGGACGAAAGTCATCAGGCACAATCCCTTCCGTGACCCATCGCTCCACCGGGGCAAAACCGACAAGATCGGCCCCCGCCTCCCGGCAGAATCTTTTTATATTTTCACTAATGTATTGAATTTCCATAATATGACTCAGATGTGAACCTCGGAAACAGCCCGCTGCAGAACGCTTTTTACATAAGCATTCAATGTCATGCCTTCACCAAGGGCATTTACAACCAAGTGCTTATGGAGTTCGGGATCAAGACGGATGTTGAACGTGCCCTTGAATGGTTTTTCGGGTTCCCTGCCCTCTTCGACGCACATATCGAGATAATCATCAATTCCATCCCGGAAATCCTTCACAAGATCGTCAACAGTCTTTCCCTCATAGGCGATCTGAGCCTTTTTCATCCCCATAACGCGACCGTAGAAAAGCATATCATCTTGATCGAATTGTACATTCCCGGTGTACCCTTTATGCTGCAAAATATTTTTCATGGTGCAACTCCTATGTCTGTCAAAAATCCCCGTATCGTCTCTACCGTGCCTTTCGATATGACCTTTCCCGGGTGCGGTGCATGAATGTGAAGACTGTAATCACGGCACTTAAGCAAAGTTGAGCCTGCTTGTGCGCAGCGATGTTCTATTTCGCATTCTCGGTGTGCCTCAGAGATGAATATGATAAGCAGTCCTATGATGAGCAAATGTAATGAGGCCTACGATACATGCATAGGGACTTGTCCGGCTAAATAATACTCTTTCCTCTCACCACCCACGAAAAAAAGGCGGATGATTTCACACCCACCCCGACCCGACAATAAATGTTTCAGTATTTCGAATATCCTTTTGAGTCCATACAATCTTTGAAGCAGACCTCATATGTGTATGTTCCCTGATTGTTTTCGTAATAACTGCATTAATTGTCGCAGATATTTTTGACTGAGTCTGGGGCCTTAATCCCCTCTTTATCACGCCATGAGGCACATCCGGACAACATAGCAATGACGGCAAGCAGTAGAAATATTCTTGTAATTTGCATCGTCACTCGCTCCTTTATGAGAATTCGGCATAAATCACCAAGACTATAGGCACTTACGTATAATCTTTTCATCAAAATAGTCAATTGTTTTTTGCCCTTTACGATAGAGGCCGAGACACTTGCCCCGGTTACGATGATACCGGTTCTCTATCAAATCTGTCCCGGTCATTCTCCATTT
>DMAT01000425.1 GCA_003451635.1 Syntrophus sp. (in: bacteria)
TCTCCGGCAATACCGGGGCGGTTCATTATTATTGAAACTTGTCGATATCCACCCATTCCTGCTTTATGATAGTCCACCAATCAACAGCCAATCCTCTCAACACGAATTCATAGGGCAACCTCCTTTCATGTTGGGAAAATCTTTACATGATACAAAGATCAGCCGAAGTCTTTCCTTTCGGCGTGACGGTGGCCATATTTGTCCGGCCGGATGCCTTTTTATATTTTCACCTTCAACTTTTCTTAGTTTTTTAGCACTTTGGCGCGGACCGCAATTTTTGACTTAGCTGAAACGCTCTTCTTCGTTTTTTGGGTACCGGGAATAATAGGTGGGACCGTTACCGGAGGACCGGTCATTGCTATAATATCATTTGCAAGCTTCTGAGTGGCAGCAACTGCAGCTAAGATCGTGGCTGGATTCGGCGTTGAACAGGCAAGCACCACCGTGCCTACGGCAGTAATCGTTTCCATTGTGATATTGACAATATTTTTAATTCGATTAATTCGCTCAACAGCCTCTTCCATGTCTTTTGTTACATTTTCGATTCCATCCAGGTCAGCCTCGATTGAACCTGCGGTCAATTTTGCAACCTCTTTATGGATCACGGTCGCCTGTTTGAATATTTTGTCAACTTGGCTGCAAAGCTCGTGATATTTATCATCGGTTATTTCACCCGCCGTGAGCTGCTTATCGGCATTAATCGACAACTTATCGCCCATCTGACTATATTGTTCAGCCAAAGCAATCATTTTTTTTCCAATTTCATATTTATCAACTAGCATATTCATTCTCCCCCATTCATAAGCTTATTTTTATTTCATTATTAACATTACTTTTCCCTCTATTTGCTTTTATCTTTATTGTGTTGCGTCGTAAACGGCCTTCACCGCAGTCAGCAATTTTTTGTAGGTTTCTGGATCCTTGAAGACTTTGTCTGCGGAATAGCCTTCCTTAAGCTCATGATGGGCATCGATAAATGCATATAGCGCTTTTGTATAATCGTCCCAACCTTTGTTCATAGCGCGAAAATCGCGGCATCCCAAAATCAGTTTAATATCGCAGGCATCTTCGCATTCCGGTGCCTCCTGGTTGGCAATAGTATGTGAGCAGGCACGTCTGTCTACACGGATTTTTTGATTGATTTCTAAATTTGCATTTCCAAGGGACGCAGTCCGGTTGTCGAATTCCAGCTTGACATCTTTTTTCAATCGCTGGAAAAGGGGATCGGCTTTGATTATGATTTTATTTAGTTCAGAATTGACCTCACCATCCACGATCAGCTTCGCAACGCCTTGCAAAGGGACAAGAAGAGTGCCCTGCATCGTGGCATCTGTGGAAAGCTTATTCCATTCAACAGTTGAAAAACCTTTGACAATAGAACCGAGTTCCGTGGCATAATCCAGATCTTCCTGCTGACCTACCAATTCTTCCAGCTTTGCGCCATAGGCGGAAATCACCTTGGCCGCCCTTTGATATTGGATTTGCTGTTTAGACTCCTCACTGCAAGTTAGATAGCCAACCTTCAATTTTTCGGTTATTGAACAGATTTGGGAAATACTGCCAAGTTCTTTGGTGTGCTCGTTCAGATTCTTTCCCAGTAACGCCGTTGCCTTGACGCTTTTGAAAGTTGTACATCCGGTTGCAATTGCCATGATGGTTCCGGCAATTATTACGCATAGCAATAGACGTCTTATTCTCATTTTTTACCTCCTTGTGTGCTGTCGCTAATTGGCGGTATCCGTCTTTTGAGTCGTTACACTTGGTTACAAATTGATTATCCCTATCTTTATTACCGCAGCCTATGGGGTGGGCATGGCCACTTGTGGCTGCGTTGATGTTTCCCGTTGCTTTCTGGCAACCATTCTATCCAGCGTATCAGGGACCAGGCATTCCGCAAACCCCGCAATGAAGGACCAGACAAGGAGCTTTGCATAGCTTGCATTATCATCCACTGAGAGGCCCACGAAGAAATCAACAGGATCTTTAACGAGATTGAAATCAGGGAAAAGTGTACCAGTCAGGACCCCGCCGGTAAAAAGCAGCATCAGCATCACGGCAAACACTGCGCCGCTGATGGGCGCCAGACTGACACTTATTTTCCCATAACGCAGATCGAGAAAATTAGCGGTTGGATCATTGTTGGCGGGCATGGCCTGAAGGCGGCGGACCATGCCTAAATATCCCCCGATAGTACCGAAGATGATAGTCAGGACAATGGGAAATATCTCCATTTTAGTCCAGTAATGTACCATGGATCCCAAAGAGAGGGTTATCAGCATGGTTACCAGCATGACCAGGGCCGCCCTCTCGATCAGTTCTCCCCTTAACTCTTCCCGTGCCGGCATCAGAGTATAGATCTGGTGAAGCGCCTCCAAAATAAACTCTATGTCCGCACGCACAAGATCCTCCGTGCTGCCCTCCTTCGATGCCATTGTCAGATAGGTGTTGAATCGCTTTTCACCGACAAGTGCCTTGTACCTATCGCGGAGGATTGCGATCTGCATTTTGATTCTGGCAAGGGAGCGGAGTCTTGTCAGCGTCTTTTCAAACCTGAAAACGTCGTCACAGGTCACACAACTTTCTTTATTGAAGCCATTGATCGTTTCGCTGAGAGAATCGAACGCTTCCTTATTGCTCTTTTTTTCCACATCGCTCAAGAGCATGAACTCGGAAACAAGCTGATTATAATAGGATATATTGAAATCCTCCCGACAGCTCTTGCATTTTTCACTATAAATCATGATCCCACCTTCCTTTTCTCTTACGCTACGTCAATTCCAGCCGGCATTCGTCGATGGTCCTTTGCCATTGAAACCCCGGATGGATGTCCGATTTGTCCGGCCGCACGTGATGATGGCCGATGATTCCCTCAAACGCCCGATAGGCGTCGTCGGCATCGAAGTGATCGGCCGGGGTCTTCCGGGGGATCCCGAATTGATCGCACAGGAGGTTGATCAGTTCCGCCACGGCCGCCGCCTGGACATCGGCATAGGCATCGAAAAAGCGGAACCCCCGCCAGGGCTCCGGGTGTTCATAATAATCCTGGGTGAACCGCGTCCGTTCCGACACCTTGTCAAAGCAATAGAGCACACCGTTTCGCTGGATCAGGCCGCCCTCACTCGCGATCTCGATGCCGACGCTTCGCTTGTCTACGGCACCCTTGGTCCCCTTCAGGCCGAGATGAAACGCCCAATACTTAGGATCAAAGACCTCGAAGATCTTGCCGTCCCTTTCCACCACATAGGCCGTCGCAATCCTACCGGGATCGGACCGCCAATAGTCGATGGTGCTTTGCGCCGATCCGCCGACGGTATGGTGGAGGACGATGAGGCTTTTCTTCGTTTCCGCGGCAATATAGTCCTTCTTGTCGAGCCGATTTGTACGGTCCACTTCTGACATAGTTGCTACCCCCTTTCTCCTGTTGATTGCCCGCCTCAGGCCGCGCAGATGCCGTACCTCCTAACCCAGGGCGGCATTCCAGACCTCGAAATTGTAAGATCCGTTTTCCGTCGGTTTGAAGACGGCCACATACGTGAGAACGTGCCAACCAACAAATTCACGATTAGCGGGATCGAACTTCACCTTGTTCCATGTCTTTCGCCAGGTTCCCGTGTTGAAATAGACTTTGTCCTGAATCAACCCGTTCGGCAGGGGTGTTTGGTCCATGGGGACCATCAGGTAGTCGTGGGTATGGCCGTAGAGCACGAAACTGGCCTCGCCGCACCGGACCCTTGGTTCTGCAAAGGCGTGCTGGTCATACCCCCCGGCAGCATCCTCGGGGAACCACTTTTCTTTCAGGTCGGCAATCTTCTCCAGGGTCTTTTTCGACAGGTGCGATGATAGCTGCAGGGAGACTTGCAGGAGGTCGATTATGTCAGGCCACAAAAACTTGTCTTTTTTCTTGATGAAAGGCACTTTAAAAAAGGCATCCACACAGTCGCTCCAAGCCTTTTTAATGGTCTCGCGGGCCGCCTCGCTTTCCGTCTTGTTGGCCACCATGAGGACCCAGGACGGCGCATCGAGAAGGGGCCGGATGTTGTCCAGCTCCTTAAGCTGCTTGGCGATTCGGTCCACTTCCACCTTCGTGACTGAACCCGCAGCTACCAAGTCATTCAATCTCCGCATTGTTTCATGGGGATACTTGTTGAGCAATTCGATAACGATCGCGTCGCCGACCGACGAGTCATCCCGATTTCCCATGTAATTGAATTCGTCGTAGATATCCCCGTGCCGGGCAAATGCCTTGTAATCCGGCGCGAATAATTCCGTGGGGAAAGGGGAAACATTGTCTTCCGGGGCAATCCCCAGCGCGGCTTGCACCATCTTGATGCAACCGGAGTAACGGTTGATGAGCCAGTCGTGATTACCGATAATATAGGTGATCGCAAAGGAGACATCTTTCTCTTTTGCGCACGTCCCGAGGGCGAGGAGTTCGTCCAGGGATTGTTGATTATTCGCGATGATTCCCCGAAGAATCTTCGTGACGACGGCCTCCTGCGCCGGTCCGGCCGGGGACCATGGTCTTACGGATACACCGCCGGCAATCCATTCTTCGGAGCGGATGATGTCGAAGATGTCGCCCAATAAGACCAATCGTATCTCTTCCAGGGGCGACACGGAGTCGGCAAGCTTCCGGAGATTTTCGGCAAATATTCGAAATGCCGTAGGCTTTATCGTCTCTCCGGAACTGCCGTCGTTCAGATGAACATCACTTAAAAACACCAGCATGGCGTCCTCCTTCCTTTTTTAAATTATAACCGGATTGATTTCGACATCGGCACCACTTATGGGAATGTCGGCGCTGGTAAACATGTGGCAATGACTGTCAATAAAATACTGCGGCATACGATGGCTCCTTTCTGGATAGTTGCAGTTATAGCTGGAACTTTATCAAGAAAAGGTCGGCAAAGGGATGTGCATAGCCGCCAGGGGCTTTGCACATCCTATTTTGCAAGCAAGGCGGTTATTATGAAGATGGGGTGTGTTATGCGGTAACTGAAGACTGTTTTGTTCAGATAGATTCTCACTTGGCAATCCTTACGCATCTTACGAATACGAGACAGACACCTGTAAATAAAGAGAAACGTGAAGCAAAACTATTAAGAAACCAGAATGAGCGTGTTTTGTGAAGATACTATGGAGAATGAGCTACTTTGACGCGCCGTAACAAATAATTTATGAGCTGTCAATACTTTTATAAAAATATTTAACAGGCTAATTATTTTAAGAATGGGTTTGATTATTACTGTTATTCCTGAATGGCGGCGACGTGCTCTGCCGCCGCTTCTCCGGCGATATAGCCCGTCGAAAAAGCCGCCTGGAGATTGAATCCTCCCGTGTCGGCGTCGATGTCCAGGACCTCGCCGCAAAAATAGAGACCTTGAACCAGGCGCGAGGCCATCGTCCTAGGATCGATCTCCTTCAGGGATACGCCGCCGGCCGTGACAATCGCCACCGCCATGGGCAGGGGTCCGACAATCTCGAAACGCAGGCACTTAAGAACGCCGGCAAGCCTCTCTTTTTCCACCGCCGACACCTGGTGGGCGGGCTTATCAAGGGGAATGCCCGTCAGGGCGGCCAGCGGTTCGATCATTTTCCGGGGCAGGAGCCCTTCGAGAATACCCCGGAACTGCCGCTTGCCGTGGGCATCGAGGTCCCGCTGGAGACGGGCGCGGAGCTGCGGATAATCCAGGGCCGCCTTGAGATCGATGGCGACACTGACGGGACCCTTGGCCAGGGCGTCCACAACGGCCAGACTGATGAGCAATGTCACCGGCCCGCCGATACCGAAATGGGTGATCATCATCTCCCCGAAGCGGCTTTCAATGACTGTACCGCGGGCCTTTTTGCGGTCCAGCCCCCGGCCGATGTCATGGGCCGGGACGGCGGCGGGATCTATTTCGTCGGGACGGCCGCGGAAGGCGGTCAAGCGGACATTGCGGAGGCTTACCCCCTGCATCGATTTTGCCAGCTCGATTTCTTTGACAATCAGCGGTACGAGGGCGGGTCGTAGTTTTTCAATCCCGTGGCCGACCGCCTTTGCCAGCTCATAGCCGTCGCCGGTGGAGCCCGTGGCAGGCCAGGTTGAGCCTCCGGCGGCGACAATAACCGCGGCGGCGGGCGTCAATCCCCTGTCCGTCGTGACTCCGGCGATTTTTCCGTCCCGGACGGCAAGGGATAAGACGCGCCGCTGCGTCGCCACCTCCACCCCCTGATCGTCGAGGTAGCGCCGTAGGGCCCCGACGACATCGGCGGCCCGGTCCGAGACGGGAAATATACGCCCCCCCCGCTCTTCTTTGGTTTCCACACCGTAGCGATTGAGAATATCAAGGAGGTCATCGCGGAAAAACCGGTGAAAGGCGGCGTGAAGAAAGGGGCCGTTGGGGCCGTACATGGCGATGAATTCGGGGAGCGTCCTCGTATTGGTCAGATTGCAGCGCGTCTTGCCGCTGATGAGGATCTTCCGGCCCGGCTGGTCCATCTTTTCCAGGAGGAGCACCCGGGCCCCGGCCTCCGCCGCCCGGCCCGCCGCCAGCATTCCCGCTGCCCCCGCCCCGATGACAACAACCTGCCCCCTGTGACCGATGTCTCCGTTCCTGCTTTTCATTTGCCAAGAATAACCGATTATCCCGAGTAGTCAAGAAACTTCACAACCAGAAACTTCAAAAAATCATTGACAGGGAGACATTTTTCTTGCCTTTGCCATACCGTCCCTTGCCATTGCCCTAACTAATCCTGTATAACGTATCCAAGAGAGATAATTATGACCCAGGAAGAACTTCTTAAGCAGCTTGAAGAACTGGCCGGCCGGGTGAGCGTCACCATCCGCTACGAATCCCTGAAGAATGAAGATCCTTCCACCTTTGGGGGCCTGTGCCGCGTCAAGGAACAGCTTGTTCTTTTCCTCCATGCCAAGGCAACGGTAAAAAGAAAAATTGCCATGATTACCGAAACCCTGAAGCGTTATGACGTTGACGAGATCTATCTGCGACCGGCGCTCCGGGAACATCTGAAGGAGGATCGTCCCTTAGATGGCGAACTTGTCTGACGCAACCGTCCTTCACTTCATCTTGCGTACACGGACAATCCGGGCGAGTTTCTGCAGGTGGGTCGGAATTCCTGCGGGGGTTATAGCGGAGGTCAGGTTGTTCTTATTTCAACCCTTTTGCTTTCTTTACTCGTGAGACAAAATGATTGCGTCCCTGCAAGAGCCACACGCGGATGCTATCTTTGTCTCCCCGGAAATCGATTAAAAGTTGCGCTGCTTCCTCGGCCGTCAATTCTTTATCGAATTTATTCAGGTTGGGGACGTTTGATTCGAAGGTTTCAAGCAGTTTTTTGACTTCTTCTTTGTGCTCTTTGGCAATTTCAGTCAGGATTTGAATGAAAACATCACTACGAGTCATAGTTTCATCCTTTGCTTGGAGATATCAATGGATGATTTGGGGCTGTGTGACGAAACCCTTAGCCGGACGGTCGCTACGGGCCACCCGGAAGGGGAATACTTGAGCGTCGACACTCCGGTGGTCCTAAACAAAACAGTCTTCGTCGATCTTACTGATCAGATCGAGACATTTTTTTGTCAGGCTCTCGAAGGGCCAGAAGATCATTTTCACGGCACACAGGACCATTCTTTCCGGGATGGTGTACCCTGAATAAGTTGTCACCTCCATGCTCATAACCTCCTGGGATTATTTATTTGCAATTTATCGAGATCAGACAAAAATTCCCCCAGAGGAATAAAGTTACGTCTGGGGGAAGTAACGAAATCCACCTATGTCGTTTTGTCATGGGCTGGAATCACATTTCCATACTTTTGGTCTTCTGCGGGTGATTGTCACCAAGAGACCCTGTAGTTTTTTATGTGTTGGATTCCCTACCGCCACGAACGATTAACGAACACCGCAGACCGTTCCTTTTGATCTTTACATCGGCACTCCTGCCCGTGAACTTTAATGCCTTTACATGGACAATTGATAAGATATTGATTTTTCTACAGTGGGTCTATATGGAAAATGGTCTTATCCGTCGATTTAATCGATTTAATTTTGATCTGAAATATTAGGGTTCATATTTTCATTCAATCAAACGAATGGGAGCAGTGTTCATGATAAAAAAAGCCCGGCTCTCCAATCGCCTGACCGGGGATGTCTTAGGCGGTCTTACGGCGATGCTCGTGGCGCTTCCTTCGGCCATCGCCTTCGGGATCATCATCTATTCCCCCCTCGGCTCACAATATGCCGGTAAAGCCGCTGTTGCCGGCATGATCGGTGCGGTTGCCCTGGGGCTGATTGCGCCTCTTTTCGGCGGCACGCCGCGCCTTATCACGGCCCCTTGCGCCCCTGCGGCGGCCGTGCTTTCCGTTTTCGTCGGCCAGCTTGTCGCAGGCGGCGTTATCCCAGGGGAAGCCATCCCCTTTTATGTGGCCCTGGTCGCCCTTTTCGCCGGTGTCATTCAGTTTTTGGCCGGGCGCTTCGGCGGCGGGAAATTCATCAAATACATCCCCTACCCCGTCGTTGCCGGGTATCTGAGCGGCGTCGGTATTTTGATTCTCCTGGGACAATTGCCGAAGCTGTTGGGGCTGCCGAAAGGGCTCAGCCTCTGGCAAGGCGCCTTACAACCTGTTGCCTGGAGCGGCACGAGCATATTCGTCGGGCTTGTCACCATTGCAGCCATGCTCCTGGCTCCCAGGTTTCTCAAGCTCATCCCGGCAGCCATTGTCGCTTTGCTTTCCGGGATCGGCGCCTATTTCGCTCTCGCTGTCTTAAACCCCGCGATCCTCACCATCACCAACAATCCCCTGATCATCGGGCCGATATCGTCATCGGGGCTGGAGGCATTCCGAGCTGCCATGAGCCAGTGGTCCCACCTTGGCCTGATCAATGCCAAAGACTTCGCCATGATTCTCGTCCCGGTGTTAACCTTGGCGGTCCTCCTGTCCATCGACACCTTAAAGACATGCGTGATCCTCGATGTCATGACCCAGTCCCGCCACAAATCCAATAAAGAGCTCATGGGGCAAGGTCTCGGCAATATCGCCTCGTCCCTGGCGGGAGGCATTCCCGGTTCGGGAACAATGGGACCAACCCTGGTAAACCTGGCCAGCGGTGGTCAGACGCGGTGGTCTAGCGTTTTTGCCGGCGTCTTTGCCGGGTTGGTCTTTCTTCTCCTCGGAAGGCTTATGGCCTGGATCCCCCTGGCCGCCCTGGCGGGTGTCCTGATTGTCATTGCCCTCCGCATGCTCGACAAGAACAGCCTGCAATTGCTGAAACATAAATCAACCATCTTTGACTTCCTGGTGATCCTGGCGGTGGTGATCTCTGCCGTCAGCATGAGCCTGATCGTTGCCGCCGGCGTCGGGACCGCAATGGCAATTATCCTGTTTCTGAGGGAACAGATACGCTCCTCTGTGGTCAGACGGAAATTCTTCGGCAATCAGAAGTTTTCCAAAAAACGCCGTGTAACTGCGGAACTCTCCATCCTGGAATCGCAGGGGAAAGGCACGATCATCTGCGAGCTTCAGGGCCAGTTGTTCTTCGGTACGACGGATCAACTCTTCACTGAACTCGAACCCCATCTTGCCCAGTGTTCGTTTGTGGTACTGGATATGCGACGTGTCCAATCTCTCGACTTTACAGCCGCCAACATGCTCAAACAGATCCACAACCGCGTCAAAGAAAAACACGGCTATCTGGTTCTTGCCTCAATCCCGCTGAATCTCCCTTCGGGCCAGAATGTCAGAAAATATCTGGCAAGCCTGGGCTTTACGGAAACGGGCATGAACCTTAAATTCTATCCGGACCTAGACTCGGCCCTGGAATGGGTTGAGGACGAGATCATCAACACCTCATCGGATGGCGGCAAAGGCGCCCGTCATGCCATGAACCTGGGGGATTTCGAGTTTTTCTCCGGATTTCCTGAGGGAGCCGTAGAAAAGCTCTCCGTCACCATAACAGAGAGATCATTTCACCCCGGGGAGAAGATTTTCTCTATGGGAGACAAAAGTGACCAGATCTACTTCGTCCGCAAAGGGACGGTAAAAATCGGCCTGCCATTGACGGGGGGAATGATTCACCACCTCCTGACCTTATCCAGGGGTGACTTTTTCGGTGAGATGTCCTTCCTTGACAAAGGGATGAGATCCGCCGATGCCATTGCCGTAAATGACGTTATGCTCTACATCCTCTCACGGAAACAGTTTGAAAAGATTAACCGGGACCATCCCGAAATGGCCGGGATATTCTTCGAACGTCTCGCACACGCCATATCGCAACGCCTGCGGCTGACAAACATCGAACTGATGGCCATGGAAGAGGGTTGACGATGGAGCTAAGAGTACCGGACGTTTGACAACAAGCATTTGAGAGATTTGTCCTCTGTTGTTGGCACAGTATTACTCCGGCAATTAAGCACATAAGTGTCAGTTTATCGTTGACGAGAAAGACCTTCTTGTTTTATACTATCCACGGAAAAACAATGCCTTATCGGAAATCGTTTGGACATCAGGATGATTTGTGATTGAAAGGAGGTAAAATGTTTCGTTACAGGTTCATAATGATATGCCTCACACTTTTGAGCATCTTGTTGCTGAATGCGACCGCAGACGCTCAGAAAGCTATGAGTGTTCAGGTCAAAGAAAGTTATTTGCGGGCCACGCCGTCGCATCTGGGTAAAGTTGTGGCCAAAGCATCCTATAGTGACCGGGTGGCGGTGTTCGAAGAACGAGGTGATTGGAAAAAAGTATCACTCGCCAACGGTAAATACCAGGGATGGATGCACAACTCGGCCCTGACGAATAAACGGATAGTTCTGAAAGCCGGACAGAGCAATGTGGCAACTTCCGTTTCCCGGGATGAGATTGCGCTGGCGGGCAAGGGGTTCAGCGATGAGGTGGAAGCCCAGTACCGCAAAAACAACAAAAATCTTGATTATGACTGGATAAACCGGATGGAGGCCTTCACCGTGTCTCCGAAGCAGATGGAAGATTTTGTCAGCTCCGGTCAACTGGCGCGGGGGAATGAAGGAGGCAAGCCATGAACAAACTCACTTGGCGGGCAGGAATAATATTTCTGATATTGCTTCTTTTGATCAGTTGCGCAACGGTTGAAACGATGACCAACGTGGCCACGGAGGTGGCTGTGCAAAGCGGTACGATAAGCAGGTCGCAGGGAGACTCGATCAGCAAAAGCACCAGGGCCGTATCGAAAAGCCTGGAGGATTTTACTCCGGAGCAGGAATACTACATCGGCCGCTCCGTCGGCGCCACAGTGCTTGTAAAATATCAGGGGTTGGCGAATACAAAGGCCAATTCATATCTCAATGTCCTGGGTCAGACGCTGGCGCAGGCGTCGGACATGCCGGAGCTGTTCGGCGGTTATCATTTTCTGGTGCTCGACTCCGATGACATCAATGCGTTTGCCACCCCGGGCGGTCACGTTTTTATCACCCGCGGGCTGATCCGCTGCTGCCGGACGGAAGACGCGCTGGCCGCCGTTGTGGCTCATGAAATCGGCCACATCCAGCTAAGGCATGGCATGCGAGCCATCGAAAAGGCGCGCACGACGGAAGCGCTGACCATTTTAGCGCAGGAGGGCGCGAAATCATTCGGATCACAGCAAGTCGCCCAACTGACGCAGTCCTTTGGCGGCGTGATTTCCGACATTACCAATACCATGATCAAAAACGGCTATTCCCGTACTTATGAATATCAGGCCGATGCGGCGGCGGTCGTCATTCTCCGGCGGACGGGTTACAATCCCGGCGCACTGACAGAGATGCTTGGTGTCATGGACAAACAATTAAAGCCCGGCGGAACGGATTTTGCCAAGACCCATCCTTCACCACAAAACCGGATTGCCGAATTGAAGAAAAGCGGAATGTCGTTTACCGGCGGCGAGACGCCCGCCGTCCGTACAAAGAGATTTACCAATGCGGTAGACCTCCGATAAGATCAGGGGAATGGATTTTAAAAAAATACTCCGGGGCGGCAAGTCGAAACTTGTGCAGGGGCTGGCGGCGGGTATTGCCGGCGCCCTTGTCGCTTTTCTTTTTTTCTTCCCCGGCTGGCTCGATCGCTGGGAGGCGAAGACGTGGGACTGGCGAGTCAATATCATGGCCAAGCCATCGCCCGCCACCCAGAAGATCCGCCTGATCCTCCTCGACCAGAACAGCCTGGACTGGGCCAAAGATGAAAATGGTCTGTCCTGGCCCTGGCCGCGCGAAGTTTACGGCACGATCATCCAGTTCTGCCAGCGCACCAATGTCCGCGCCCTGGCTTTTGACGTGCTTTTTACGGAACCCTCCAAATACGGCGTGGCGGACGATCAGGCCTTGGCCGCTGAGATCCGCGGCTTCAAGCATTTTGTGGGGGCCGCCTTTCTCAGCCGGACGGCAGGCAGCGAAAAAAAATGGCCTTCTTTCGCACCCACGCCGGCCTTCAATATTCAGGGACTCGACGCTTGGCTGGCGGCAACGGGCCATGACGCATTTCCCCGGGCTTCCTTTCCCGTAGCGGAGATAGCGGGCACCGCCGGCGTCATCGCCAATGTGCACCTCAACCCCGATTCCGACAACGTCTATCGCCGGGCGACGTTGTTTGAGGTTTTTGACGGCAAGGTTTTACCATCCCTCGCCCTGGCGAGTTATCTGACCGCGCAACCGGGGACGCCTTTAAGAATCTATCCGGGACGCTTCCTGCTGGGTGAGAGGGAAATCCCCGTCGATTCCTCAGGAAAGGCCATTCTCAATTTCCGCGGTCCCTCGGGAGTCTTCAAGGCATACAACGCCGCATCGGTCATCCAGAGCGAACTACGCCTTCAGCGCGGGGAAAAACCCGTGATCGATAACCTGGAAGACTTTAAAGACGCCTATGTCCTGTTCGGCTTTTCCGCCCCCGGCCTCTTTGATCTTCGTCCCACCCCTGTTTCCGGCATCTATTCCGGTGTAGAAATTTCCGCCACGATGCTCGACAACCTGTTGGCAAATGATTTCATCCGGCCTGTCCCCACCGCCCTGGTGATTGTCTTGACTCTGTTCATTGCCCTTTTGGCCGGGATGGCGACATCTTGGGCGTCCGGCATTTCGAGAAGCGTCCTCGTCTATATTTTCTTTATCTGCACCCCCGCAATCCTTTGTTTAATTGCTTACCGGCTGGGATTCTGGCTGCCGCTGGTGGTTCAGGAGACGGGGGTTGTCGTTACGCTTTTCAGCGCGGGCCTTATTTATTACACCACCGAGGGACGTCAGAAGATGTTTATAAAAAACGCCTTCAAGCAGTATTTGAGCCCCGCTGTTATCGAACAAATCATCATGCATCCCGAACGGCTGAAACTGGGCGGAGAACGGCGCATGCTCTC
>DMAT01000351.1 GCA_003451635.1 Syntrophus sp. (in: bacteria)
CATCAATCTGATGGAGCAAAAGAAGTGGGACGTCCCGGACATCGTCATGGCGCGCCGGCAGTTCCTTTTTTGACATTTATTTTGCTGTCATTCTCCCTTGACACACGGGAGGTTTTCCTTTTAGAGTGACTCAACATCAGGCGAGGGAACGAAACTCATGACAAAAATATTTAATGCTTTCATCCTGGCGATTTGTCTTGTCTCCCTGCTGCCTGCGCCGACCCTTTCCGCCTCGGAGCGGCGCACGGCCCTGGTCATCGGGAACGGCGCCTACGAAGGGAGCCGCCTGAAGAACCCCGTCAACGACGCCGTCGACATGGCCGCCGCCCTAAAGGAACTGGGGTTTACGGTGGTCCTCAAAAAGGACGTTAAACTCAAGGAAATGGAGACGGCGATCAGCGACTTCGGCAAAAGCCTCAAGCAGGGAGGGGTGGGCCTGTTTTACTACGCCGGACACGGCCTGCAGGTCGGCGGCATCAATTACCTTGTCCCCATCGGTATCCGGATCAACCAGGAATCGGACGTAAAATACGAAACCGTGGATGCGGGGCGGGTCCTCGACGAGATGGATAATGCCGGCAACGGCCTCAACATCGTGATCCTCGACGCCTGCCGGGACAATCCCTTCGCCCGCAGTTTCCGCTCCGCAAGGCGGGGATTGGCGGTTTTAAGTAACGCCCCGGTCGGATCGTTCATCTCCTATTCGACGGGCCCCGGCCAGGTGGCCCGGGACGGAGCGGGCAACAACAGCCCCTATGCCGCCGCCATGCTGAAGTACATGCGGGAGCCCGGGCTGACCATTGAGCAGGTCTCCAAGAAAATCCGCCATCAACTGGGAGAGGAAACGGGGGGGCAGCAGGTGCCCTGGGAACTCTCTTCCCTGGACGGGGATTTCTTCTTTGTTCCGGGAAAGACTGCCATAACCGGCCGCGCCTCCGGAGAAAGGGAGCCGCGGAAAGATAAGACCGTGACGGTGGCGGCCAAAAAGCGGGGTGAGAATCCTGGGACGCAGCCGCCGGCCTACACGGATTCCGTGACGGGCATGGAGTTTATCCTCGTCAAGGGCGGCTGTTATCAGATGGGAGACGGCTTCGGAGACGGCGACGCCCCGGAGAAACCGGTCCACGAGGTTTGCCTCGACGATTTCTATCTGGGAAAATACGAGGTCACCCAGGGGCAGTGGCAGAAGGTCATGGCGAACAACCCCTCCCACTTCAAGCATTGCGGCGAGGCCTGCCCGGTGGAGTCCGTAAGCTGGTCCGATGCCCAGTCTTTCATCGCGGAGCTGAACGGGAAGTCGGGACAAAAGTATCGCCTGCCCACCGAGGCCGAATGGGAATACGCCGCCCGGAGCGGCGGTAAAATGGATAAATGGGCGGGGACGAGCAGCGAAGGCAGGCTCGGCGATTTCGCCTGGTACGAGGCAAACGCCGAAGACCGGACCCATCGGGTGGGGGAAAGAAAACCCAATGGCTTGGGGTTTTACGACATGACCGGAAATGTTTGGGAGTGGGTTCAGGACTGGTACGATGACAATTATTATAAAGCCAGCCCGCAGGATAATCCCAAAGGACCCAATGACGGCACATCACGGGTTTTAAAGGGCGGATGCTGGCTGGACCAGGCAAAAGACACCCGCTCCTCGTTTCGCTTCTTTTTTAACCCGGGCAAATGGTTCAAAAGCGTCGGCATCCGGTTGGTAAGGAGCCCTTAGCCGCACCCATATATTGAGTTTGAATGCCATTGCATTAAGACTAATACCCGTGCCCTAGGCGGGCATAACGAAACATGAAAATCCGGAGGGTCAAATGAAAAGGATAACTGCTCTTATTTTGTCAGTGTTCCTCGGCGCCGCTTTTTTAACCGCCTGCTCCGGCGGCCATTCCTGCTATCAGGTGAAACGGCCGAACGGCCAGTATGTATGCCTCCAGGAATGCAAACCGATTGTCGAATATCAGGGCAGCAGTTTCAGCATCAAGGGGACCAACATCCCTATCCCCACCACGGGCCTGACGGTCAATCTCGGCGATACGGCCTGGAATAAGACCCTTCTTCAAACCGCCGCCTCGGCTTCCCAAATCATGGACATCCAGCGGGTCTCCCGTTGTGAAAGATTGTCCATTCTTGCCACAACCATGACCAACCAGGAAGAATATGAAAAGTTGCTGAAGAATATGTATGAAAGCGAGGAAAAGTTAAATCAGCTTGCCCTGCTCATCACCATGAACAACCCGGCAGCCGTGGTGAACTGGGTCAATGCCTACAGCAAGGAAGTCCCCCCCGGTGAAGTCAGCCGCGCCCTTAACGATCCCGATCTGGCCAAGGCCGAGGCGGCGGTGCGGAGCATGAACCACCAGGTTTACGTGCCGAAGGACACGAAGGTCCGCTCCCTCGATTCACTGTTTTAGGGCCGCTCCCCTCCCTTTGAGCATGACAACGAAGGCGCCCCTTTTCCCCAGAGTATAGGCAGGGCAATACCGCATCTTCTTGGAGGAGCCGGAAGGTGTCCATAACCAAATGATGTTAATACTTCTCTGGCCTCAATACGGCAGCCACAATTTGAATCGTTTATATTTGCCGTCTGCTCTTTCTTGGTCGCCTCGTGGAAGCAGGCAACATTGGGGAATGGTCAGATTAAGGCAAGGGGTTAAGGGGAAGCCATTGTAAATGGCTATGGCGTAATCATTGGCCAAGGACAGCGTTGCCCTGAAATAAGCTCTGCCCGCTAATCTCTACGCCGGCCACAACAATCGGCATATCGAACATGAAACCTAGAAATGGCAATTCTCGCGCTGCCTTCTCATAACTCATCATCCCCGAATAGGTTGGCTGTCGTTCACGTACTACGTTCTCCCGCGCACGCTGTCGTCCAAGTTCGCAAAGCAGCGAAGCAAATGATGTCGTAGGGCAGAGCAGAAGCCCCAGCCTAGCATTTCGGTACTTCTTCGCCAGCATGAATTTCACATAGTCCTGGTAATACGAACGGGCATTGCCGAATTCCACCTCGACCCAGATGCCGTTCTTCTCGAAATCACATTTAAGCCCCAACTCCTCGACAACCTTCTGTTCGCGGTTCCATCCCTTTAGTGTCAGCCCTTCATGGATGCGGCTATTGTAGTCCGACTGGCTGAAACGGGTGCCATATTCAACCGTGGCCAACGACTCTTTTATCTGACTAATCTCTGCAAACCGCTCAATTTCTTTCTGCTCTAGTCGATGCAGCAGCATGTCACTGATCTGAAGGGAGGGCTTTGTATTTTTGAGTATCGGCTTGAAAAGAAAGGTAAACGGTATAACCTCTTCAATCTCAAGTAGACTACCCCTTTCCGTGCTGCCGAATATGCCGGACAGATATCGGCGCAGACGCTCTTGTGATTTGTTTTCATACCTAAATTGGAGATGTCCCGGATTGTTGTTTAATCGGCGTATTTCGGCCATAACCGGTTCTTCAGTGCCAAAGAGAATATTGACCGCCACTTTGCAACCCTTTTCAATAGCACGCATCCGCTCCGTCTGGGCCTCAACGGGTATGGTCACACCGTATTTGAAGGTGGACGCCCCGATTGGGTGTAAAAACTTCACATTGTAGAGATTCTGACTCATTTGGTAACTATCTTTAAGGAAAACAGTCTTAATATCCATTGTCGAAACATCTCTTGACGACTTTTTTCTTACTTGTAGACGCAGCCGTTCTTGTGGCGCTCCAAGGCTCCAGCCTCTTCAAAGGGGTTAAGATCCTGCATCAAAAAGCCACCTAGTGGTTATGCAGCCTTGGCTGATCCGCGTGGAGCTGGGGCGCCGTACAGAAGTCCCTGGGAACTCAAATCTTCATCTATATCCGGCCAATTGATGCAATAGCCGGCCCCGGCAATTCGCCAATTAGAGCGTTGCTCCGCTGTCGCATGGAGCAAGCGGGGATACCATGTCAGGGGTGCCGATATGGTCCGTCCATCATAAAGATCAACAATAATAGCGTCGGCAGTGAAGTGTACGTCACGGATTCTTTCCCCCGCCTTAGGTTCCGAAGTATTCATGCCATGCCTCCAATACTTGCTTTTGGTGTTTCAAAACAATTGTTTCCAGCTTCCTAAGTTCTTTTGCCTGATAACCGAGATTGTATGCTAATCCAACAGGACTCAGCCAGAATTTTGCAGAAAAATCATCTCTATCTACATGCACATGCGGTGGTTCATGCATATCATGGCTTACGAAGTAAAACCTATAAGGTCCTGATCTCAAAACTACTGGTGACATTGTTATATTCCCTTTCTCGCCGGGAAGCAACTCTTCTCTATCTCCCCGAAATTCACCATCCCTTAAGTCATCTCAGAAATAATCCCTTATTTACATGCCTTCCAGAAAGCCCTGCCCATAGCGGATCTTGAGCTGAAAATCCGGAAAGACTTGTCCTGCCTTCATCTAGCGACTACTGTGCACAGTAGCGCGCAACACCATGATATAATTTTCTTTCTGACGCGTGAGCGAAAATATTGCTTTTTTTCCGGGGACACGGTCCGATCCACGGGTGCACCCCGGTATAGTTCCCCTTGTCCCCAATAACGAGACTTTTCAGTCAATTTCTCCGGCTACTTCAGCACCTTGAACAGGGCGTTTTCCAGGGTGTCTTTCAGTCCTGTTATGGCCTCGATGACAATAGTGCGGTCGCTTTCGGTTAGGGCGTTAAAGTCTATGGCGGTGACCTTCTTTCCCGATGCTTCCAGGGAGGCGGCGCAGCGCCGTTCCCCCGCAACAACATAGAGGACGCCGGCCTTTTTGTCCTGCCTGAAGAGGATCGGTTCCAGAATGCCGTGCTGGGTCACGGAGGCGGTGAGTTCTTCCAGGGCCTGGGGGTCGAGGAATTTGCGGGGTTGGTTGGCATCCGCCTGGAGGTCGGCCAGGGGAACGGCGTAAAGTTGGTTGGGCTTGTAGCTTTTGGTTGTTGCCATAAGGTCCTCCTTTCTCTCAGGTGAAAAGAACAACGCATCATGGAACGAAGCTGATAGGTTAC
Source organism: Syntrophus sp. (in: bacteria) (assembly GCA_003451635.1). GTDB lineage: Bacteria > Desulfobacterota > Syntrophia > Syntrophales > UBA8958 > UBA8958. Next base: position 5,009 of record DMAT01000351.1, read on the forward strand.
GATATGTTGGGAGGATACACGGATATTCTTAATAGTCAAGGAAAAAGGATGGTCGTTCTATTGATTGCCAGAGGAAAACGTTGTGATGTTGGGGTGAAAATGCTGCCATAAGAGGGGCGGTAAGGGGGGACAAGACCCGCCCCTCTCATGGAGCATTGGAGCAGCTAACTAGAAATCCTGAAAGTCATCGTTTCCGTGCGATGATTTCCTTTCGGCAAAGGGAATCATTCGCTCCGCCGTTGTTTTCTTTCCAAAGATATTTGCTTTCCCTGCCATTTTGGCCACCTTGGAGCCGGCGCGGGCGGCGCCACTCTGCCGTTCCCTTGCCGTTCCCGGCGTTCCTACACTCTCGGCGCTGCCGCCCACAACATCGAGCAGCGTTTTGGCCACCTGCTTGACCTGTTCCGCCTGGGCGTTCATCTCCTCGGAGGCGCTGGCCGTTTCTTCGGCGTTGGCGGCGCTTTCCTGAACAACTTTGTCCATCTCGGAAACGGCCTTGGTGATCTGCTCAATCCCCGTGGATTGTTCATCCGAGGCGGCGGATATTTCGGCTACCAGCTCTCCAACTTTAACGGCGCTCTGGGCGACGGCCAGAAAATCGTCATTGGTTGTGTTGACCAATACCGACCCGTCGCCGATCCTCTTGACTGTATCTTCAATCAGGACGGAGGTGTTCTTGGCGGCTTCGGCGGCACGAATGGCAAGGTTTCTGACCTCTTCGGCCACGACGGCAAAGCCTGCCCCCGCCTCACCCGCCCGGGCCGCTTCCACGGCGGCGTTCAGGGCCAGGAGGTTCGTCTGGAAGGCGATCTCGTCGATGGTCTTGATGATCTTCGATGTATCTTCGCTGGCCTTCGATATTTCCGACATGGACTGGGTGAGTTTCGTCATGGAGCCTTTGGCCCGCTCGACGATGTTCGTGGTCTCCTTCATCAGTCTGTTCGCATGACCGGAATTGTCGGCGTTTTGCTTCGTCATGGAAGACATCTCCTCCAGGGATGAGGAGGTCTCCTCCACTGCGGCGGCCTGCTCCGAGGCCCCCTCCGCCAGGGACTGACTGGCACCGGACACCTGAGAGGACGCCGAGGCTAACTGCACGGCCGCATCGTTTAGCTCATTGGCCGCCCTGGTGATGGGCACGCTGATCCGGTTGGCAAAAATCAGGACCATTATGGTCGTAATCGCCAGGAAAATAGCGGAGATGATGATGATGAAATTGCGGATCGCATGGGCATCGGCCAGAAATTCACTCGTATCCTGCGTAAGTCCAACGCTCCAGCCGGTAATCTCCACCGGGGCAAAGCCGGCAATCTTCTTTGTCCCTTTGAATACGTATGCCTCCGAACCCTTCTGCTTGGACATCATTTTACCCATTATCTCCGCCATTCCCGCTTCCTTAGCCAGGTTCAATTCCAGGATGAATTCTTTCTTGGGGTGGGCGATGATCAGACCGGTATGATCCACCATGAATGGATAGCCCGTCTGGCCGATTTTGACGGCGACGATTTTTTCTACCAGGAAGTCAATCTTCATGGCCGCCCCGGCAATCCCGACGAACTCCCCTGTCTGGCTATATATCGGTGCGCAGACCGGGGCCACGATATTGCCGGTTGCCTTAGATTTTGCCACATCGCCCACATTCGCCTTGCCGCCTTTCGCCTCTTTAAAATACCCCCGATCCGAAATATCCAGCCCTTTAAACTTTCCGCCCACGTTGTCGGCGAAGATCTTACCGGAGGCATCGACCAGATACAGCATATCGTAATCATTGCCTAATTTTTTCATGATCGCCGCCAAATCGGCATTCAGAGCCTCGACTTCATTAGCGGCATCGCCGCCGCTGGAAACTTTGCTTGCTGCCGCGACGACGGCGTTACCGGCGGAAAGTTCTTTGACGATTTTAAGTTCCTCCAGGAGGACCAACTGCACCATTCCGGCCAGACTGCCGGCAATTTGTTCCGCCTGTTCGTGGGCGGCCTTTTCCAGGGCCTGGGAAGACCTGACGGCGGAAAAAGTCCCCACCACAAGCAAGGGGATAAGGACAACCAGCACCCCGCCTACGAGCAACTTCATTTTTAAGGTCATTTTCTTCACAGCTAATATCCTCCTAATAAGTAATCTTTATGCACTCAATTTTCATGTTTTCCCAGCACTGCCGCTTCTATGACGGAAATGATCTGTTCCAGAGTGCAGGGTTTCTGGATAAAGCCGTCACATCCCTCCCGTACCGATAACGCCCCGGGGACGGTGTCGGCATAGCCCGTCATGAGCACAAAAGGCAGGTTGTTTTTCCGACCCCGCAGTTCCCGAAAGAGAACAGCCCCGTTCTTTCCGGGCATCTTATAATCCGACAGGACAACGTCAATGGCATCACCATGCCGGGAAATCGCTTCCAGGGCCTCATCGACGCTCAGAGCCTCCATCACCGCGTATCCTTTGGCCTTCAGTCCCCGTCGCAACGTCTGAAGCTGATCAATTTCGTCATCTACGATCAGAACGGTCATGCTCGAACTCCTTGTCAGTCAATCTTAACGACAAGAACAGCAAGGATAATGCCACGGCCGTATTTGCATTTATCGCGTGATATTTTAGGTATTTACAAGAGGGGAGGATTGGCAGCGTTCGTTCTGCCCGCCATTACGCTAATGCCAAAATGGCCTACCTGGATATGTTAATGATTGTTTTTACTGGATTAATAGAATGGGTGTGCCACTTTGGCATGGCACGCTATGGCAGGGCGTTATTCGACATTGTAAGCGGACAGCTTCCGACGGAGGGTATTGAGGCCGATGCCAAGGAGCTTCGCCGTCCGGAGTTTATTTTTCCCCGTTTGTTCATAGGCCCTGAGGATATATTCCCGTTCCATGTGGGCAAGGGACCTTTCCGCCGCCGGCTCTTCCGTAGCGCTTTTCCGTCTTTTCTCTTGTTCTACTGCTTTGAGGACATAAGGGGGCAGGGATTTCATAGAGAGCGGTCCGTCGTCGGCCAGATTTATGGCCGCCTGGACGATGGAACGGAGCTCGCGGATATTGCCGGGAAATTCATAGACCGACAGCGCCGCCATGGCTTCGCCGGTGATGCCCATCCCTTCCCTGTCCGGGCAAAACTCTTTCAGAAACGACTGAATAAGGATGAAGAGATCCTCTTTTCGCTCCCGAAGCGGCGGAATGTGCAGCCAGGCTCCCTTGAGGCGCCAGTAAAGGTCATTCCGGAACAAATGCTTCGTCCTGAGCACCTCCAGATCCGTATTGGTCGCAGCGATGATGCGGATATCGACGCGGCGGGCGACACTCGTTCCGAGCTTCATGAATTCACCATCCTGGAGAACCCGGAGCAGCTTTCCCTGGAATTCGTAGGGCAGATCGCCAATCTCATCGAGAAAAAGGGTCCCCCGGTGCGTGGATTCCAGAAAGCCCGCCCGCTCCTTGTCCGCCCCCGTGAAGGCCCCCTTCGTATGACCGAAGAACTCAGCCTCGAAGAGATTGTCCGTCAGGGAGGCCATGTTGATGGAGGTAAAAGGAAAGCCGGAGCGCTGGGAACACCGGTGGACCGCCTTGGCTAAAAGCTCCTTGCCCGTACCGCTTTCCCCGGTAATCAAGACGGGGACATCGCTGACGGCATGGAGCTCCGCTTCTCTCAGTAAGCGGAGGATTTTTTCCGACTGCGTGACGATGGGGCGGAAGGCCTCTTTGTTCAATATCTGCGGCCGTTGCTTCGCCTTGCCAACGGAAAGAACCTGAAGCAATCTCTTTCTTTCCAGTGCCCTTTTAACGGCAAAGACCAGATCATCCCGGGAGACAGGTTTGGTCAGGTAATCATAGGCCCCTTTCTTCAGGCACTCCACGGCAACCCGGGCATCGTTCACTGCCGTAATCATGATGCATTCCGTATCGGGACTCGTGTTTTTGATCTCTTCCAGCAGGGACACCCCGTCCATCTCCGGCATGGAGACGTCGATCAGGGCGATGTCAAAAGACTCGCCTCTCCTGAAGGCCTCCGCCGCCCGGCAGGGACTGGTCTCCAGAGACAGCCTGCGGAAGCCCGCACCGATCAGCCCGCGCCGGACGCTTTCCAGAAAGTCCCTTTCGTCGTCAATGACAATAATGCCTTCGCTCATTCCATTCCCCCTGCCGTTATTCCATTAATACTTCCGGGATGATGATCCGGAAAAGGCTCCCCCGGCCGGGCTCGCTTTCCACCTCAATTGTCCCCCCGAGGCTCTCGATCAGATTGTTGGCAATGTAAAGCCCCAGGCCCGTCCCCTTGCCTCTTGGCTTCGTCGTAAAAAATGGCGCAAAGATGCCGTCTTTGGTCGCCTGATCCATACCAGAGCCGTTATCCTCGATTTCAATGATGATCCGTTTTCCCCAGGAAGCCCCCCCGGCCACGCGCAGGACAATCCGGGATTCTTCCTTGTCCGCCGCCTGACCGGCGTTGATCAGGATGTTGATCAGGACCTGTTCCAGGGCGTCGGCGTCGGTCTGCATCGACGGCAGTCCCGGGGTTATCTCCACCTCAAAGGCGTTGACCGTGCGTCCGATCTGGCTACTGCAAAGGGCAACGGCCCGACCGACGATCTCCCCGACATCCGCCAAGCGGCGCTCTTCGCCATTATTCTTTCTGGAAAACTCTTGCAGTTTCCTGACGATGCCGTCGATCCTGTCGGTCCCATGCTCGATATTGTCGAGTAGATTGAAGATGTCCTCCCGGAATTCACTGTAAGTCATACCGAAGATCCCATAGTCGGGATGGTTTTCGGCGTAGGCGTCGGCAATCCGCATCAGCTCGCAGATATAATCCCTCAAAATCGGGATATTGAAGGTGATAAAGTTATTGGGGTTATTGATCTCATGGGCGATTCCGGAGACGAGCATCCCCAGGGAGGCGAGTTTTTCCCGATGCATGACCTGTCGTTCGAGAATTTTTTCCTTTGTAATATCGCGGNNGAAAACCCTTCCCCGGGAATGGATGATCCGTTCCGATCCATCGGGGAAGACGATGCGATGGCTCAGGTCGTAGGGCTTCATTTCCGCTACCGCCGCTTCAAGAGCCCTTGCTACCCCCTCCCGGTCTTCCCGGTGGACCCGCTGCAGAGATATTTCCAAATCAAAGGGGCTTTGACTGGGGTCACAACCGACAATGCGGCACAGCTCATCGGAATACCAAATGGCGCCACTGGCCAGATCATAGGACCAACTGCCGATGCGGCCGATACGCTGGGCCTCGTAGAGTTTGTCCTTTGTTTCCAGAAGCTTCTGCTCCGTGAGCTTGCGTTCGCTGATATCCGTAACTGTTCCCTCATAATGGAGGAAACTGCCGGTCGCGTCGCTGACGGTATGGGCGTTGATGGAAACCCATATTATTCTGCCCTCCTTGTCAATAAATTCGCAATCCTTGTTCTGGATTTGTCCTGCCTCTGCAAGGAGGCCCTTGATCTTTTCCCGATCCTCCGGGTGAGCGTACATCTGGTGGTTAATATGTCTCACACCATGGATCAACTCTTCGGGAGATGCATATCCGAATATGCGTGCAAAGGCTTGGTTCAAGTTGAGAAAAGTTCCGTCTGCAGCGATCTGGAATATTCCCTCCGTGGCATTCTCAAAGATGGTCCGGTATTTTTTCTCGCTCTGCCGGAGGGCTTCCTCCGCGATCTTGCGATCCGTGACTTCACGGATGGACTCGATGGCACCGACGACATTTCCTTCCACGTCCCGCAGGGCGCTCACTTTCCCAAACAGGTAGACCTCTTTGCCTCTTAGGGAGGGGATATAGGTTTCGGCGAAAATGACATTCCCGCGCATATCAATATTTGTATATTTTCCCGATAAGTTGCCGTCGCCGCTCTCGAATAGCAGGTCGATGAGGATCGGCCGCCGTTCTCCGTAGAAGGGCAGGCTGTATTCATAATTGCCGCGACCCAGCATATCGGACGCGGCAACGCCGGTCATCTCCTCAATAGCCCGATTCCAGGCCACGACCCTGCGCTCCTTGTCGATGGCAAACGTCGCATCGGGAAGAAAATCGATGATATCATGGAGGCGCCGGTTGGCCGCAAGGAGTTCCTCCTCAACCCGTCTGCGGTCCGTGATGTCGCGGACATTCATCACAAAACCGGCAACAACTGGATTATCCAGGAGATTTTTGCCGACGCCCTCCAAAACACGCTCGGTGCCGTCTTTATGCTTGATGCGGAAAGAATTTGGGATGATGTCTTCTTTGGTCAGCAACGCCCGGGTAAAATCTTCAAGAGCTCTCGGATTATCGTCCGTCAAAATATGATCGAAAGCACTCGTTCCGATCAACTCATCGGGCCGGTAGCCGACAAAACGCTCAACCGAGGGACTTGTATAGGTGATGGTTCCCTGGGCATCCACGATAATAACGATGTCGGATGAATGTTCGGTGATCGCCCGGAGATAGGCCTCCCGCTCTTTCATGGCCCCTTCCACTTTTCCTTGTTTTTTCATGTCCTGGAGGATCGTAATGCTACTCATTTTGTGCACTATGTCGCCAGATCGCCCGGGTTGCTTCGCTAATCATGTTGGCCCGGTGATTGCGAGGCCTGCCGCTAAATATTTTTACCTTAAAGAAGCGGCAAATTAGGCGAGAAAATTAAGTCATTTTCTCTGAGCCCTTGTATGATAAATGATGGCTGTTGTCAAGACTACCGGGCAGAACCAGTTAACTCTTAATTTGGCAGTACCGAAGACGAGGTTCACCTTGGGACACCATGCAATTTTCCAAACAACTAGGATGGTGTTCCAAGATGAACAGAAAAGATTTGCAACGGCTGAACCCTTTTGCTATTATCCCCGGCAATGTCGAAACCAGAGCTGAAAGGAGGAACTATGAAAAAGTGGATGTTGACGATGAGCCTTGTTGCCGTAATGATGCTTTTCGCCGGGGCGGGGTTCTGTCAGAAAGGCGGCGACGGCAAAGTCAGTATGACGGAATGGAATAAGATCATTGAATCGAAGGTAGCCGAACAGTCCGGTGACAAGGGAATTATCAACTATGAAGACGGCTATGTTGAAGCCGTGGGCGTCGGCGCCCCCCCGGAGCGGTACATGGGGAAACCCAACGCCCGTCCTATGGCGCTGCGGGCCGCCCAGGTGGATGCCTACCGTAACCTCCTGGAAATAGTTCAGGGTGTGCGCATCGATGCCAATACGGTCGTCAAGGATTTCATGACGGAAAGCGACGTCATCCGGGCCTCTGTCGAAGGGCTCGTCAAGGGCTCAAAGGTAATGAACAAGGAGTATCTGTCCGACGGTACGGTAGAAGTGACAGTGCGGATGAACCTCAGCGGGCGGTTGTCCCAGTCGATTATGCCCAAGGCCTTTGATCGGCAGCCGGAATCAGCGCCACCTCCCCCACCCCCGGCAGTGACTGCTCCCTCAGGGGATATCTTTACGGGTCTCGTAATTGACGCCCGGACTCTGGGCGCCCGACCGGCCATGTCGCCGAAGGTCGTCGATGAAAACGGCAAAGAGGTTTATGGTTCCATGAATGTGGATCGTCAATACGCCATTCAGCAGGGCATGACGGGCTATGCGCGTGATCTGACTGCCGCCCAGAGCAATCCCCGGGTCACCAACAATCCCGTCAGCGTCAAGGGCGTCAAGGCTGACGGTCCGGGCAAATGCGACATCGTGATCAGCAACGCCGACGCTGCGAAGATCCGGGCCTCCGGCGAGAATCTCAGCTTTCTGAAGAAGTGCCGGGTCATGATCGTTCTGGATTGAGCATTTGTGCATTAAAGCAAAATCCTTTTAACATCATTCTATCTTTTCATCGTGACCGCAGTCCCGCAAAGGCTGCGGTCATCATCTTTAAAGAGCTTATAAACCGATGGAACCGAAAATTCACCTCCTCCCCGAAGAGCTGACCCACAAGATCGCCGCCGGTGAGGTAATCGAACGGCCGGCCTCCATCCTCAAGGAGCTGATGGAAAATGCCCTTGACGCCGGGGCGACCAACCTCCAGATCGAAATAGAAAAAGGCGGCTGCGCCTCAATTCGCATCACCGATGACGGAGAGGGCATGGACCCGGCCGATGTCCCCCTGTCCTTCCGACGTCATGCCACCAGCAAGCTCGCTGTTTTTGACGACCTCTACCGACTGTCAACCTTCGGCTTCCGGGGAGAGGCCCTTCCCAGCATCGCCGCCATTGCCAGGGTCGAACTGCTCACCCGTCAGCCCCAGGCCGTCGCAGGGACACGGATCGTTGTGGAGAACGGCCGGATACAGGAGGTTCGGGAGACGGGTTGCCCGGTGGGAACGGCGATCTTTGTTAGTAAGATTTTCGACGCCGTCCCGGTGCGCAAGAAGTTCCTCAAAACGGAGGCGACGGAACAGGCGGCCTGCATGGAGGTAATCACCCGGACCGCCCTCTCTCATGAAGGAGTCAAGATCCGCGTCCTGAGTAACGGCCGCCAGCAATGGGATATCCCCGCCGCCCCGGATAAGGGCCGGCGGCTAGGCCTCGTCCTGGGCAGGGAAACCAGCGATTCCCTCCTTGCCGTAAAGGGCGTACGGGGAAATATTAGCATTACCGGCTACATATCCCGGCCCGAGGTTGCCCGGTCCAATACGAAAAGTATCTACTGTTATGTCAATGGCCGTTATGTCCGGGATCCCCTGCTTAACCACGCCATCATGACGGCCTACCGGAATCTCATGGAGGCGAAACGCTACCCGGCGGCGGCCCTTTTTCTC
>DMAT01000349.1 GCA_003451635.1 Syntrophus sp. (in: bacteria)
AATCCCGTACCGGCTGACGATCATTTTTTCCGTGTAATGACTGACGGCAATGATCTTGTCCGCCCCCTCCATCCCCAAGCGTTCCAGATCAAAAATCCCCTCGTTTATCTCCTCGCCGCTCCGATCGTATTCCAGGGAATGGATATGGAGGATAAAGGGCTTACCTGACGCCTGTCGTGCGGCGAGACAGGCCGGGACGGTCATCCAGTCATGGCCGTGAATGACGTCGAAGGCCTCCCGGGCGGCAATGAGGCCGCCGGCTTCCCCATAACGGCGGACCTCGGCGAAGAGATCGACGCCATACCCCTCCCCGGCGGCCAGATAGCTTTCCGCCGGCCAATCCGGGGGATAATGATGTTCTTCTTCCGATTGCCGGGCATTCAGGTAAGGACGGAGGATCAGGGGAGGATTCAGAAGAGAAGGAGGTAAAAAGGAATCTTCAGGAAATGGCCTTTCCCGCTCCGAAGGGGTATTCAGGATATCTGAGGCCGAGATCAGGGTCAACAGGGGGAAGGGACGGGACAACTCGATCCGGGGCATGACGAAAAGAACAGGGTTGCCAAGACCGGTGAGGGCTTTCGTTATCCCGTAACAGGCCGTTCCCAGACCGCCGCTTACCACGGGCGGAAATTCCCAGCCAAACATGAGCACCCGCATAAGCGCAAGCCCCTCCTTTCATATCGGCCATTTATGGCAGATTCGCATGAAAAAGTAAATAGACTCTCTAAACTCCATCCCCACCCTGCCCTCCCCTTGAATGGTTGGGAACTAAATGGGAAACTCCAGCGCTGCACCCATCCCCAGTTTGGCCCTCCTATCCCTCGGCCACACTGATCCTATCCCGACCGGTCTGTTTGGCATTTTTCAGGGCAGCTTTCGCCGCTTCCATAAGATCACACATGGTCTCTCCCTGATCAGGACAGGCGGCGACACCCATGGAAACAGTTATCCGTCGCATGTGGGCGTGACCATCCCGAAGGGATAAATCACGTATCATCGCGTGGAGATGCTCCGCCCGACGCCGGCAGGCAGCAAGAGAAGTGTCGGGAAGGAGGAGGGCAAATTCATCGGCCCCGAAGCGGCAGGGGACATCAACTTCCCGGATATTTTCCCTCAGGAAGCTTCCCAGGTCCCGTAGCACCAGTCCACTGGCGCCGTGACCGAAGACCTCGGTAAATTGCCCGAAACGATCGATGTCCATAAGGATGACGGCAATATTTCGGCCCGTGCGCTGGGCGCTCTTCAATTCCCGGGCCAGCGTCTCTTCAAGGTAGCGCCGATTGAAGCAACCCGTAAGGGCGTCCCGAACCGACAGGTCATCGATCTGTTTCCGCAACCGGAGATTTACCAGGAGCAGGGTAAGGAGATCCGCCGCCAGGGCGGCGAGCCGCCGCTTTCCCGCCAGGGTATCTCCGGAATCAGCTACAGTTACGGTTCCGCCCCCTTCCCGGCCTCCGTCCTGACCATCTGTCCGCCCCCAATCCCCTCCCGACCTGTTTCCCACCACCCCCACGGGAACAAGAAGGTGGAAAACGCCCAGGGTATCCTCCCGGGCGGTCATGGGGATACAGAGGGAAATCCACCGCTCCGGATCATGGTCGGTGTGGGGGCAGGGAGGCTGGTCTTTATCCTCCCGGACGATGTGGATACGACGACGCCGCAGGGACCAGCAGTCCTGACCGGAGAAGGACTGCCACTGCCTTTCCTCTCCCCAGGATACGGTGGGTTCGAAAAGATCCTGGGCGGAATGACGGACGAAAAGCGCCCCTGTTTCCCCGGGGAAGAGTTGCGGTAGAAACCGGGCGGCAACCACCCTGGCCTCTTCCCGGGTCAGGCATGACAGGACGAGATTAGCCATCCGCCCCAGGAGTCTCACCTCTGATTCGCTGTGTTTCATGATCTCCCTATGGCTCCTTCTCCAAACTATTAACTGTCCCCCTGAGTCTCATAGTTTCGTCCCCGCAGAAGCGCCCCATAGCGACCCCGGTCAGCCACTTCCTGCGCCCACTTCCCCTCCTTGCGGTCATGGACGACGATATCATATATCTGCCCCCCCGCCAGCTTCCGGTGCCTGATTTGTTCTACAGTGTTTTCAACTATTTCCACATCATAGAAGAAACCCCCTTCGGCGACCCGCCCGTTGATCTCTACAATCTCTCCGAAATGGGAGGGATTGAGAAAGACGGTACCATCTTCCTCCTCCAGGCCCCATTGGTCATGGAGGTGTCCCGTCAGGCAGAGCAGGACATGGTTAAGTTCACAGTAGCGACGCAGGGCATGGGAACCCGTTTCGCCCAGGGGAGAGGCGAAGTCATGAATCCCGTAGGCAGGCTGATGGGTCACGATGACGTCGGGCTGAACGGATTTGAAAAAACGGTACATTTCATTATTGTCCGCACTGACGCCCGTACCGGCGCGATACACCACACTATAGCGCTCGGGAATGCCGGGGGTGCTCCCACCGGCGCCTCCATAACCGGCGATTTTCAACGGTCCGGCGGCATGGCATTTAAGATGCAGATCCCGGTCCCGGAGGGTTGTATGCCCCAGATCCATATCATGATTGCCGGGAAGGCTAAAGGCGTGTCCCGGGGGGAGCAGGGAAAGCATGTTTTCCAGGAGCCCGTAGTTCTTCTGGAGAATCTGCCGGGACCGGAGCGTCTCATAGCGATAACGGCTCCCCTTTTCCATCACTTCCCCGGCCAGGTCAGGATCTTCGAGAAGCTCGTCCACATAGTCCTCCAGGGTCATGTCCCCCTTCCCCTTTCCCCTTCTCAGACTATGGAAATATGTCTGCAGGTCAAGGTAGCGTCTCGCCGTTTTCACTGTGTAGAAGGGTATATCGAGGAGGTCGCCGGCGATAATGTAAACATCGGCGGCAGTCAGGTTGAGGAGTTCCCGAACCCGCTCAAAGGAGCCATGTACGTCCGTCGCGTATATCAACTTCATGATTCACATAAAATTATCGCCACGCTGTGTTGTTTATGGAACTGAACATCAAAACCATGATCCGTTTTCCTACGACTCTTGTGAGGTCATCAAAATTTTAAATGATGATGCCTCGCTCCAGCAAGGCAGCCCCTGCGCCCAGACAAGTGTATCGGGAAGAAGTCGTCGCGAACTCAGAAGCCGGCGCAACTCCTCTTCCGTGACCGGGCCATGCTTGCTATCGCCATCTATTGAATAATACCACATTTTCACTTGGATATTACTCTCGAGGGAGGCATCAGTATTGCTCTTTTTTTTAATCTTGGGACGCCTGGTTGGTATACGTGATTTCTTAAGTGTGACCATTCCCGAATCATCGATATGCCCGGTCCCATTATTTTCTCTCCCCCTGTTCCATAACATCAGCAGAATGCTCGCAATGAGAAGCACCACGACCATGACTAAATAAAGCATGTCAAAATTCATTTCAGATATCCTAGCCTCTCTTTTAGCAATTTCCTTTACGATAAATCAAACTGGTTATCGCAATAAAAACTTTGAATGATGGATTTATTATCAGACAGTGAAACGATTGTCCGCACTTCCCAAGAGGACGTATAAGCGGACTAGTTCCGCCACGCTCCAGGCCTGGGAGATGCAACCGTTAGGTCGGTGTGGTGAATCGCCGTCAAAGATCTCAGAGACGCAACCGACACCCGCCTCCAGGAAATGGCGGCGCAAAAATGTTCGCAGGTAAAGGCGCAGCGCGTCCCTTGTTTCCCCCCTGTCTGCGGCAACCTTGAGGCAGGCCTCGCCATAATGACCGAGGAGCCACGGCCATATCGTCCCCTGGTGGTAGGCCTCATCCCGGGAACGGGAAGATCCCCCGTAGCGCCCCCGGTACTGCTGGTCCCGGGGAGAAAGGGTGCGGAGACCCACCGGGGTGAGGAGCTCATCTCTGACTTT
>DMAT01000407.1 GCA_003451635.1 Syntrophus sp. (in: bacteria)
TCGAGGCCGGGGAACCTTACCATCTCGTGATCCTCGATCACCAGATGCCCGTTATGGATGGAATGGAGACCGCCCGCCGCATCAAAGAAGATCCGGACCTGCGCACCGCCATCCTGATCCTCCTGACCTCGCTCCAGCGCACGGAAGACAGGGAAAAGGCCAGGCAACTTGGTTTTGTCCAGACACTCTTCAAACCAGTCAAGCGCGCGGATCTGCGCGAAGCAGCTACTGGGGCCCTGGGACGCCGGAAACTCGCCGGTCTCCTTCCAGGAGCAGAAGAGGGGAAGCAGCCCCCCGCAACCACAGGGGCCCCGTTAGCCCAGCAGCCCCTCCGCATCCTCCTTGCCGAAGACAACGAGGACAACCGGACTCTGGTCTGGATGTACCTGAAAAACACCCCCCATGAGATGCAGATGGCGGAAAACGGTCAGCTTGCCCTGGACAGGTTTATCAGCAACGGACCCTTTGATCTCGTTTTTATGGATGTCCAGATGCCCGTCATGGACGGCTACACCGCGACCCGGGCCATCCGTTTCTGGGAAGAAGAACAGGGCCGGGAACGGACGCCCATCGTCGCCCTCACCGCCTACGCCCTCAAGGAGGATATCCAGAAGAGCCTCGACGCCGGCTGCGATGGACATGTTACCAAACCGCTCAAAAAAGCGACCTTTTTAAACGCCATCGCCCAGTTCACCACGGGGAAGGGAGATCATCTACATGAGAGATGAAAAAGAAAAATCATCTTTAAAAATAATCATCATGGTCTTCGCAGTTCTGGCGGCGGGAATCATTGCCGTGGGCTATATCTCCTACCGGGGCTATGAACGGCAGCATCGCTCCGACGTGGAACGGCAGCTCACCGCCGTCGCCGAGTTGAAGGCGGAAGAACTGGTCTCGTGGCGCCGGGAGCGCATGGCGGACGCCGCCCTTTTCCACGGAAACATAAATTTTTCTGAGCTGGTACGGCAATATTTCGCAGCGCCCCGGGATGTGAAAGCGCAAACCCGTCTCCGGGAGTGGCTCAAACATATTCAGACGTATTATCGGTACGACATGGTCATGCTCCTCGACGCCGGCTACACGAAGAAGATGATCTTCCCCGAAACACCGGAACGGAGCAGGTCCTACATTTCCCCGTCCACCTCCGAAATCCTGAACTCGGGAAAGGTCGCCTTCGAGGATTTCTACTGGAATGAAGTGAACAAAAAGATCTATTTAAAGGTTCTTGTCCCCATCTGCGAGAAAGAAACAGGCAGTCGGCTGCTGGGAGTTCTGGTCATGCGTATCGATCCGGGAAACTATCTCTATCCCTTTATCAGCCGCTGGCCTACGCCCAGCCGGACAGCAGAGACATTCCTTGTCCGCCGGGAAGGAAATGAGGCGGTATTCCTCAACGAACTCATGTTTCAGAAGAATACGGCCCTCAAACTCCGGGTCTCTCTTGATCGAACATACCTGCCGGCTGTCCAGGCCGCCCTGGGTTATGAGGGGATCGTGGAAGGCAAAGACTATCGAGGGGTTCCGGTGCTGGCCGTGGTCGGTCCCATTCCCGGCTCGCCCTGGTTTCTTACCGCCCGTATGGATATGGAGGAGATTTACGCACCCCTTAAGGAGCGGATCTATCTGACGATCTTTATCATCGCCGCCCTCCTTGCCGGGGCCGGCATGAGCATCAGACTGATCTGGCGGCGGCGGGAAATGAATTTCTACCGGGATAAATATGAGGCGGCAGAGGCGCTCCGGGAGAGTGAATCCAGACTGAGAGCAATTACTGATTCCGCCCGGGACGCCATTCTGATGATGGACTCGGCAGGAATGGTTACCTACTGGAATCCCGCCGCCGAAGATGTTTTCGATTACACGAGTGACGAGGCAATAGGACGGAATCTCCATGATCTGATCGCGCCGTTGCGTTACCATGCGGCGCACCTGGCCGCCTTGCCGGAGTTCAAACGCACCGGCCAGGGAGGGGCGGTGGGCAAGACCCTTGAATTGCAGGCCCGGCGAAAAGACGGTCGCGAGATCACGGTGGCCCTGTCGATGTCGGCCGTCAATATCAAAGGCGGCTGGCACGCGGTCGGCATCATCCGAGACATCACCGCGCAGAAAGTAGAGGCGGAGGCCCTTCGCCGGGCCAAGGAGGAAGCGGAGGCAGCCAATAGGGCCAAAAGTGAATTCCTGGCCAATATGAGCCATGAAATCCGGACGCCCATGAACGCCATCCTCGGCATGGCGGAACTCCTGGCCGAGACGCCCCTGAACAGGGATCAGGAAAAATACGTCCAGATCTTTCATGACTCCGGGGAGAACCTCCTCACCCTGATTAACGATATTCTCGACCTTTCCAAGGTGGAGGCGGGGCAGATACAGATGGAGGCCTTTCCCTTCCATCTTGGGGACCTCATCGAAAAGACGGGCGAAATCCTTGGCATGCGGGCCGGCGACAAGGGTCTCGATCTGATCTGTCATCTTCAGCCCGACCTCCCGCTGGAGGTCATCGGCGATCCCCTCCGCCTGCGGCAGATCCTCACAAACCTCATCGGCAACGCCATCAAGTTTACGGAAAAGGGCGAGATTGTCCTGGCGGTGAAGGCAGGGGGCCCTATCTATCCGGAGACCAGAGAGGCGACCTTTATCTTCTCCGTCACCGACACGGGGATCGGCATTTCGGCGGGACAGATTAAGAGTATCTTCGAGAAGTTTACCCAGGCCGACGCCTCGACGACAAGGAAATACGGCGGTACGGGGCTGGGGCTGGCCATCACCAGGCATTTTGTTGAGCTCATGGGGGGCGCCCTGTCAGTCAAGAGCAACCCGGGCCGGGGAAGCGTCTTTTCCTTCACCATCACCCTGCCCTTGCAGGATCAGGGTCAGCTTCAGGAAGAAACAGCCGCCCCTCCCGATCTGCAACAGGCCCGCATCCTCGTCGTGGACGACAATGCCACCAACCGGATGATCGTTAGAGAAGCTCTCGCCTCCTGGGGGGCGAAGGTGAGGGAGGCAGCCGGGGGGGAGGAAGGACTGGCTATGCTCCACCGGGCCTGTGAGGCGGGGAAACCTTTCCGGCTGGTCATTCTCGATTATCAGATGCCCGACCTGGACGGCTTCGAGACGGCCCGTATCATCAAGGTGCAACCGGAATTGCGGGGAACGATCATGATCCTCCTTACCTCCCTCCAGCGCAAGGATTACATGGAAAGGGCCAGGGAAATCGGCTTTGCCCGGGTCCTTTACAAACCGGTGAAACGAGAGGAACTGAAAAATGCCGTAACGAAAGCCCTGGGCGCCCTGGAACCCGGAGATCGAGAAATCAGAATCCCCACCGCGACCACGGCGGCGCCCCCCGCCCCGCCACAGCGGTCGCTGCGCATCCTCCTTGCCGAAGATAACGAGGACAACCGGACCCTGACCTGGATGTACCTGAAAAACACCCCTCATGACATGCAGATGGCGGAAAACGGCCGTCTCGCCGTGGATATGTTCATCAGGGACGGTCGATTTGATCTTGTTTTCATGGACATCCAGATGCCCG
>DMAT01000206.1:0-476 GCA_003451635.1 Syntrophus sp. (in: bacteria)
TGCTGGCCTGCACCCGCATCGGCGCCATCCACAGCATTGTCTTTGGTGGATTCAGCTCCGACTCCCTGAAAGACAGACTTCTGGACTCGACGACCAAGGTGCTGGTCACCTGCGACGGGACCTTCCGGGGCTCCAAGGCGATTCCCCAGAAAGACGGCGCCGACGCCGCCGTTGCCGATTGTCCCTCCGTAGAGAAGATCGTCGTTGTTAAGCGCGTAGGCGACAAGATCAAGTGCGACATGACCGCCGGCCGCGACGTCTATTGGGATGAGGCCATGGCCAAGGTATCCGCCGATTGTCCCCCCGAATGGATGGACGCGGAAGATCCCCTGTTCATCCTTTATACCTCCGGCTCGACGGGGAAACCCAAGGGCGTTATGCACACCACTGGTGGTTATCTCACCTTCGCGGCCTACACCCACAAGATGGTCTTCGATTACCATGAAGACGACATCTACTGGTGCACCGCCGATATC
>DMAT01000206.1:499-693 GCA_003451635.1 Syntrophus sp. (in: bacteria)
TGTTCGAAGGCGTTCCCAACTATCCCGACATGAGTCGCTTCTGGAAGACCGTGGAAAAGTATAAGGTCAACATCTTCTACACCGCCCCCACGGCCATCCGCGCCATCGCCAAGGAAGGCAACGAGTGGGTCAAGACGGCCGACATCTCCAGCCTGAGAATCCTCGGCACCGTCGGCGAGCCCATCAACCCCGAA
>DMAT01000206.1:699-11713 GCA_003451635.1 Syntrophus sp. (in: bacteria)
TGGTGGCAGACCGAGACGGGCGGCATTCTCATTACGCCGCTGCCCGGAGCTATTGACATCAAGCCCGGTATGGCCACTGTGCCCTTTATGGGCGTCTGGCCGATTCTTGTTGATGACGAAGGCAAGGAGCTGACCGATACGGTAGCCTCCGGCGCCCTGTGCATCAAGATCCCCTGGCCCGGCATCATGCGGGGCGTCTATGGCGATCCCAAGCGATTCCAGGAGACCTACTTCGAACAGTTCCCCGGTTATTACGTCACCGGCGACGGCTGCCGGAGAGACAAAGACGGTTACTATCAGATTACGGGCCGTATCGACGACGTCATCAACGTATCCGGTCACAGAATGGGTACGGCGGAAGTAGAAAGCGCCCTCGTGGCCCATCCGAAAGTTGCCGAGGCGGCAGTGGTTGGTTATCCCCATGAAGTGAAGGGGCAGTCCATCTACGCCTACGTCACCCTGAAGAGCGGCATTGCGAAATCGGATGATCTGAAGAAGGAACTGGTCGCCCATGTGCGGACCCTGATCGGACCCATCGCCACCCCGGAGAAGATCCAGTGGGCCGATGGTCTTCCCAAGACCCGCAGTGGCAAGATCATGAGAAGAATCCTGAAGAAGATCGCCGCCGATCTGATCGGCGAACTCGGCGATACGACGACCTTGGCGGATCCGTCTGTGGTCGATGATCTCGTCAAAAACAGACTGTAAAATTAGATTTTCCCTGTCCTTATCCTCGTGCGGATGAGGGCAGGGAAATTCGGTTATCGCGATAGTTTACTAAAATCGGACATTAATTATCTGAGGGACGCGCCGGTTCCGAACCGGGCGTCGGTTCAGGAAGGAGGACAGTGTGAATATTGTTGCATGTGTTAAGCAGGTTCCGGATACGGAAGCCCAGATCAAAGTAAAAGGTGACGGTTCTGGGATCGAAGAGGGCGGCATCAAATGGGTTATGAACCCCTATGACGAATTCGGCGTCGAAGAAGCCCTGAAGCTCAAAGAGAAATTTGGCGGCGAGGTGACCATTGTTTCCATGGGCCCGGCCCGGACGATGGAAACCATCCGCACCGCCCTGGCCATGGGTGCCGAAAAGGGCATCCAGATCGATGATCCCGCCCTTTACAACGCCGATGCTTATGCTACGGCCGAGGCGCTGGCCGCCGCGATCAAGGGCGTTCCCTATGACATCATCTTCTGCGGTCAGCGCTCCATTGACGACGACTCAGCCCAGGTAGGCTCCATCCTCGCAGAGATCCTCGGCATTCCCCAGGTGACCTTTGCGACGAAACTGGAGATTGACGGGACTGCCGTCAAGGCAACCCGACCCATCGAAGGGGCCGCAGTGGTCGTTGCGACATCCCTGCCCTGTGTGATTACGGCTACCAAGGGATTGAACGAACCCCGTTACGCATCCCTTCCCGGCATCATGAAGGCGAAGAAGAAGCCCGTTGATATCAAGAAAGCCGCCGACCTCGGCGTGAGCGGCGCCTCGAAGTCCAAGGTTGCCAAGTTCACACCGCCCCCCGCGCGACCCCCCGGAAAGATCCTCTGCGCGGATGATACGCCCGAAGGTAAGGCTGCCGAGCTGGCAAAGCTGCTTAGGGAAGAGGCGAAGGTTATCTAAATTATCAATGATCATGGAGGAATAAGAAGATGGCAAAAGGTGTATGGATAGTAGCAGAACAGAGAGACGGCGCCTTGAGAAAGGTCAGCTTTGAGCTCGCCAGCGCGGCCAGGAAACTGGCGGATCAGCTTGGCGAAGAGGTCGGCGCCGTTCTGTGCGGTTCCGGTGTTGAGGCCATGGCCGCTGAGCTCGCAAAATATGGTGTGGATAAAGTGTATGTGGCGGACAATGCCGCCCTGGAACCCTATACGACCGACGCCCATGCGACGGCCGTAGCGAAGATCGTGAAAGAAAATGATCCTGCCATCCTGTTTCTTGGCGCTTCCGCCCAGGGCAAGGATCTCTCCGCCAGCCTCGTAGGCAAATTGGCGACAGGTATGGCCACGGATTGTACGGATGTCAAGATTGCCGACGGCAAACTTTGCGCCATCCGTCCCATGTACGCCGGCAAGTGCTTCGGCGAAATCGTAATCGATGCGTTCCCCCAGATGGCCTCCCTGCGACCCAATGTCTTTCCCATCGTAGAATGTGCCAAAGCGGGCGCAGTCGTCAAGTTTGACGCCGGTCTTGGTGAGGCAAAAACCAAGGTGGCCGAAGTTCTGAAAGAGGCAGCCGGCAAGATCGATGTGGCGGAAGCCAATGTTATCGTCTCCGGTGGGCGCGGCATGAAAGGTCCGGAAGGCTACGCAATCCTTGAAGAGCTGGCAGGTCTCCTCGGCGCCGCTGTTGGCGCCTCCCGAGCGGCAGTTGACGCCGGCTGGCGTCCCCAGGCCGATCAGGTCGGTCAGACCGGCAAGGTCGTTTCCCCGAACCTCTACATCGCCTGCGGTATTTCCGGCGCCATCCAGCATCTGGCGGGGATGAGCTCCTCGAAGTACATCGTGGCGATCAACAAGGATGCCGAGGCCCCGATCTTTGCACGGGCCGATTACGGTATCGTGGACGACCTCTTCAAAGTCGTACCCGCGCTGACCCAGGAAGTCAAGAAGCTGTTGGCTTAATCACCAGAACCGGGAGCGGCCCCCTAGCCGTTCCCGGTTTTTTCATTGTACAACATATGTCGCGGGACTTGGGAAGATCAGCCTGCGGTTCAGCGGGCGATATTTTTGGGTCACGAGTCAGGGAGGATGTATGGAGCTATCACATTTTTCGGTCGGCTATGAAGGCAGGGAGGTGTTCTGGAATGCCGAGCATTTCGAGCCCATCCTGTTTGCGTTGACCTTTGTCGCCATGGCCATCTTTGCCTATGGGGTGTATCGGCGCTGGCTCATGTGGACGGCGATCGGTATACCCGAGGNNAAAAACGGGCTGCTTCAGCTCAAGACCTTCTCTGACCCCTATCCGGGGGTCATGCATGGCCTGATATTTTTTGGATTCGTCGTCCTCTTTTTCGGCGCCGCCTTCGACGCCACGGAGTTTCACGTAGCCGAGCCCCTGGGAATACCTTTTCTCGTCGGGAAATTCTATCTGTTCTTTTCATTTCTTATGGATCTTTTCGGAGTGGCCGTGCTGGTCGGTGTTTTTATGGCCCTGGACAGACGTTATCTCACGAAACCGGACCGCCTCGGTTATAAGGGAGAGCCGGACAACCGTCCCGACGACGCGATCGTCCTGCTTCTCATTGCCGGGATCATCGTCACGGGTTTCATTATCGAAGCCCTGCGCATCAGCGTTACCTGGCAGCAGACGCCATGGGAAGTGTGGTCCTTTGTGGGCTGGACCCTTGCCAAGGCCTTTACCGGCGTCGGTCCCGAGGCCGCGAAGGCGATGCACAAGTGGACCTGGTGGATCCACACGGCCTTCGCCCTGGGATTTATCGCCTATATCCCCTATTCAAGGTTGATGCACATGATTACCACCCCGGCCAACTATTTTATGGCGACCCGGAAGCCCGTCGGCCAGTTGGAGCCGATCAAGGATTTCGAGAACGCCGAGGCCTTTGGCGTGGGGACTATTGAAGAATTCACCTGGAAACAGATCTTTGATTCCGACGCCTGCACCCGCTGTGGGCGGTGCCAGGACGGCTGTCCCGCCTATCTGACCGGGAAGCCCCTGTCTCCCAAGAAACTGGTTCAGGATATGAAGGAATATTGGCTGGAGAAGGCCCCCGGCGCCGTCGCCTCCAGGAAAGAGCAGCTCATGGCCTCCGGCGAGGGCACGGAGAATATCAATCCGAAGCTGAAGGCCCTCTTCGCGTGGCTTGACAAGGCGGACAAGATCATCGATGAAAATCTGCCCAAAGGACCGGAGCCGACGGAGAAGGCCATGGTCGGCGAGGTCATCGAGCTCGATGAACTATGGGCCTGCACCAACTGTATGTACTGCATGGAAAACTGCTCGTCTGCTATCGAGCATGTGCCTAAGATCATCGGCATGCGGCAGTACAAGGTCCTCATGGAGGCGGATTTTGCTCCGGAGCTGCAGCTGACCTATCGTAACATGGAAAACAACTCCAACCCCTGGGGCATCGGCGCCCATCTCCGGGGTGAATGGGCCAAGGAACTCGGCGTGAAGACCCTTTCCGAAGATCCCAATGTAGAATATCTGTTCTATGTCGGTTGCGCCGGTTCATTTGACGACCGGGGCAAGAAGATCACCGTGGCTCTGGCCAAAATCCTCCAGACGGCCGGTGTCAGTTTCGGCATTTTGGGTACGGAAGAGAGCTGCTGCGGCGATTCGGCCATGCGGGGCGGTAACGAATACCTCTATCAGACCATGGCCCAAGCCAACATCGAGGTGATGAACGGCTATGGGGTGAAGAAGGTCATCTGTAGCTGTCCCCATGGTTATAACGCCCTGAAGAAGGATTATCCCCACTTCGGCGGCAATTTTGAGGTCTATCACCATACCGAGATAATTGCGGAACTGCTCGAAAAGGGGAAGATCAAGATCAAGATCCCCGTTGACGATGTCCGCTTTACCTACCATGATTCCTGTTTCCTGGGTCGTTACAACGATGTCTATGAGCAGCCACGGAAGATCATCAAGGCGATCCCCGGCGCCCGTCTCGTCGAGATGGAGCGGAACCATGAGAAGAGCTTCTGCTGCGGGGCCGGCGGCGCCAGGATGTGGATGGAAGAGCACGGAGATCGCATCAACGACGCTCGGGCTAAGCAGGCCATCGATGTCGGCGCCAAGACCATCGCCGTCGGATGTCCCTTCTGTCTGACCATGATGAGCGACGGCCTTAAGTTCCACGGTAAGGAAGAAGA
This sequence comes from Syntrophus sp. (in: bacteria), assembly GCA_003451635.1. Classification (GTDB taxonomy): domain Bacteria; phylum Desulfobacterota; class Syntrophia; order Syntrophales; family UBA8958; genus UBA8958. The sequence goes on from DMAT01000206.1 coordinate 5,536, forward strand.
AATTGTAGCCCTGGATCTCGCTGAGATCGTCTGGAAGGGCATGGGTCTCGAGGAAGAAAAAGCCCCGGTTGAGGTCTGCCAGGCGTAAAGTATGGATCAAATTTATTAGAAAAAGTGCCCCGGTCCCGTCTGAGAAGATGAGCCGGGGCTTTTTTTTTACATATTGCTTTCTTTGTGCTATGAGTAAAATTATTTCAAGAAGTAAGTATGACCCGGACGAATAGAATGAGGCAGGAATCAACAAAATATTTCCTGAAAGGAGAATGGCGAGTATGGCGGAAGAAAGCATCTATGTGAAAAAGCTGTGGCTCAAATCCTATGAGAAGGGAGTTCCTGAGACTATTTCCTACGAGGACCTCTGTATGCCCGACATCCTGGACCGGACGGTGAAGCAGTTTGCGGAACGGCCGGCCCTGGTCTTTCAAGGTACGGTGGTAAGCTTCCGGGAGCTAAAGGACATGGTGGACCGGTTTGCGACCTGCCTTACCGACTTCGGGGTCAAAAAGGGGGACGCCGTCGCGTTGCTCCTGCCCAACGTCATACCCTGCGTGGTGGCCTACTATGCCGTTTTGAAGATCGGCGCCCTCGTCGTCATGAATAACCCCCTTTATTCCGATCCCGAACTGGAGCACCAGTTCAATGATTCCGGTTCCAAGATCCTTGTTACCCTCGATGTGCTGGCCCCCCGGATGATCGCCCTGCGCCCGAAGACAAAGATAAAACAGATCGTCTATACGTGCATCGGCGACTATCTCCCGACTATTAAGCGGGTCCTGGGAAAATTGCTGAAGAAATATCCTTTTGCCGAAATTCCGGCGACACCGGATGTTTACAAATGGAAGGATTGCCTCGCCAAATATGGCCCCAATCCGCCGATTGTTAAAAACAGCTTTGACGAGGTGGCCATGTATCAATACACGGGGGGGACGACAGGCGTTTCCAAGGGCGTCATGCTCACCCACGCCAACCTGAGCAAGCAAGTTCAGCAGTGTTGCGCCTGGTTTCCAAAGTTCACCAAGGGGACGGAGATCATGCTGGGCGCCTTGCCTTACTTTCATGTCTTTGGTCTCTCTGTTTCCATGAATTTCTCTATTTACATGGGCTGGTCCCAGGTCCTCGTGCCGCGGCCCCAGCCGGAGCCTTTGTTAGAGGCGATCCGGAATTTCCGTCCGACTTTCGCTCCCCTGGTGCCGACGATGTACATCGGCATGCTCAATCATCCCGATCTGAAGAAAACGGATATGAGCTGCATCAAGGGCGCCTTCTCCGGGAGTGCGCCCCTGCCCGTAGAGGTGATCCAGGAATTCGAGAAGGCAACCGGCGCTGTTATTGTTGAGGGCTTCGGGATGACTGAAACCACCCCCGTCACCCATATCAACCCCTTCGCCGGCGGCGCCAGGAAGGCGGGGAGCGTTGGGGTGCCCATCTCGGATACGGAGTGCCGCATCGTTGATCTGGAAGACGGCGTCACGGACATGCCTGTAGGCGAGCGGGGGGAACTCATCGTGAAGGGACCCCAAATCATGAAGGGCTACAAGGACCGGCCGGAGGAGACGGCCAACACCCTTAAGGATGGCTGGGTGTACACGGGCGATATCGCCACGATGGATGAGGATGGCTACTTCTATATCGTGGACCGGAAGAAGGATATGATCATTTCGGGAGGTTTCAATGTCTATCCCCGGGATATCGACGAGGTCTATTATGAACATGCCAAAGTCCAGGAGGCTTGTTCCATCGGCATCCCCGACGCCAAACGGGGAGAGAACGTCAAACTCTTCATCGTCCTCAAGGAAGGGGAAACGGCAACCCAGGAAGAGATGATCGAATACGGGAAGACGAAACTCGCCGCTTACAAGCTCCCCTCGGAGATCGAATTCCGCAAGGAGCTGCCGAAAACTAACGTCGGCAAGATCCTCCGGAAGGAGCTCCGGGCGGAAGAGTTGGAGAAGCGGAAGAAGTAGAGCGGAAGGGGCAGCAGTGGTGGATAAACAGTAAACGATAAATGAACGGTGGGGCAGATCTTGTCCAAGATCCGCCCCACCGTTTACCTGATAATTAATCCCATAGAAATGTTGCGCCGGGCTTCAGTCCTACCGGGCCGACGGCGTCAAATGGTCGCTACAAATTCGATCTCCCGGGGGAGTTTGTAGGAAGACAGATATGCCCGGCAGTGTCTCAGGATTTCCTTGTCGTCAACTTCCACGCCGGGCTTTTTGACGATCAGGGCCTTGACTATTTCCCCCCGCATCAGATCCTCTTTGCTTTCCACCCGGGAGGTTTGCACCGCCGGGTGCATCTCCAGGACAATTTCCACTTCGAGGGGATAGACATTGAAGCCGCTGGTGATGATCATCCGCTTCTTCCGGCCGGTGAGAAAAATATAGCCGTCCCCATCGATCCTCGCCAGATCCCCCGTATGGAGCCAGCCGTCGCGAATTACCTCAGCGGTCGCCTTTTCATCCTTGTAGTACCCGGGCATGACGTTCTTCCCCCGGACGATCAGTTCGCCGATCTCCCCTGAGGGCAGCCCGGCGCCGCTCTCATCGACAATCATTACCTCCAGCCCGGGAATCGGAATCCCTATGGATCCCGGTTTTTGTTCCATCGTAAGCCTCGTTATCGCGCAGATGGGCGACGCCTCCGTCAAACCGTAACCCTCAACCAGGGGGGGCCCGAATTTTTCCCGAAAGAGCTGGATAAATTCCATAGGGATGGCGGAACCGCCGGTGACACAGAAGCGCAGGGAGCTAAGATCGAATTTTTCCCCACCCTGGTGGAATACCATCCCTAAAAACAACCGGGGTACGGCGCCGATATAGGAGACCTTTTCCCTTTCAATGGCCCCAAAGATGCTGTCCAGGGTAAAACGCTCCATCAGGACGACACTGCCGCCGATATAGAATACGGCCAGCATGTTTGCCGCCGCCCCGAAGGAATGAAAGAAAGGTATTACCGCCAGCCCTCGCTCCGCGGGGGTCCCTTGAAAATCCGTCACTGTGAACATAACTGCCTGCGTCATCAGGTTGCCATGGGTCAGGACGGCCCCCAGGGCCCGGCCCGTCAGGCCGGCAGTATAAATCATGACCGCAGGGTCGTCTTCGGCGATATCGGGCATCTCCCAGGTGGGAGGATTGTCCTTGATGGCCTGGGTGTATGGGCAGTCCGTATCCATGCCGTTTGTGGTCAGGACATGTTTACATAAGGGGAGATCGTTCTTGATTTCTTCAAAGCGTTTCGCGAGGACGCTCTGAGTAATGAAGAGCTTTGCATCGCTGTCTCCGATCAGATGCCTCAATTCGTAGGGGGTAGAAAGAACGTTCAGGGTCACGGCGACGGCGCCCAACTTCTGGGCGGCAAAATAGGAGATGATGAATTCCGGACAATTGGGGAGCATGATGGCGACCTTGTCCCCCTTTTCGATCCCCAGGCCCCGTAAATAATGGGCCAGGGCATTGGCGGCCCTGTTGAATTCCACATAAGTCATGCGGCATTTTTCATGAATGAAGGCAATATTATCCGGGAATCTTTTTGTTGATTCCTCAATCATCTGTCCCAGGTTCATACGGTTGGTACCCCCTAATTTAATATAAGAGCCGAGTTTAGCTGGCCACCCTTAGCACATGCCCTTTCCCTTTTCAATCATGGGAATGGTCTTTTTTTCTTGATCATGAAAGCGATTTCATATAGGGGTAAGCAGACTGTGGGTATTGAACAAAAATTCTAAGGAGGTTTTACTGATGAAAAGGACAATGTTGCTGGTCACCATGATTCTTCTCTGCTCCGTTTCTCTAGCCCTTGCCGGGGGATCGCCCGTGGGAAAATGGAAGACCATTGACGATGAGACAAACAAGGAAAAATCAATTGTTGAGGTTTATGAAGTTGGAGGCAAGATCTATGGCAGGATTCTGCAACTTCTTCAGGAGAAAGATGGTGGGGCCAGCAAGCTCTGCACAAAATGCACCGGCGCCGACCTGAATAAGCCCATGATCGGCCTGGTTTTCGTAAAGGACCTTAAGGCGGACGGGGATGAATACACCGGCGGTACGATCCTGGACCCCAACAACGGCAAGGTTTACAAGTGCAAGATGGAAGTTATTGAAGGGGGTAACAAGGTGAAGGTCAGAGGATTTCTTGGTTTCTCCCTCCTCGGTCGAACCCAGGTCTGGCACAAGGTGAAATGACCTGATGTCCGAGATTATTAACGGCAATGAGATATCCCGGACGATCCGGGAAGAGATCCGCAATGAGACCCTGACGTTTCGGGAAAAGACGGGCGTGACGCCCGGTCTGGCCGTGGTGCTGGTCGGCGCCGATCCGGCCTCCCAGATCTACGTCCGGCGCAAAGGCAAGGCCTGTGAAGAAGTAGGTTTTCTGTCCCGGGAGTTCAGGTTGCCTGGGGACACGGAAGAGCAAGGACTTTTGGAGATCATTCGGCAATTGAATGAGGACCCGGCCATTCACGGCATCCTCGTTCAATTGCCCCTTCCTTCCCAGATTCGCTCCCAGGCGATTATCGAGGCGATTGACCCGCAGAAGGATGTGGATGGTTTCCATCCCGTGAATGTTGGCCGCCTGGTCGCCGGAAACCCATGCCATGTTGCCTGTACGCCAAAAGGGATCATTGAACTCCTCGACCGGACCGGCATTGCCATCGAAGGGAGGGAGGCCGTGATCGTCGGCCGGAGCAACATCGTTGGGAAACCCCTGGCCATGCTCCTCCTGTCCCGCCATGCCACTATTACCGTCTGCCATACCCGGACGCGCAATCTTCCGGAGACAACCCGGCGTGCCGACATCCTTGTGGCCGCCGCCGGAAGTCCGGAGATGATTCGTGGGGAGATGGTCAAAGAGGGCGCCGTCGTGATCGATGTCGGTATGAATAGACTCGGCGACGGCCGTCTGGTCGGGGACGTCGCCTTTTCGGAAGTAGCCCCCCGGGCTGCTCATATCACCCCCGTCCCGGGCGGGGTCGGCCCCATGACCATCGCCATGCTGATGCAGAACACGGTGCTGGCCTACAAGGCGCACGTGGGCGCAAACTAACCCGCTGCAAAAACATCCAAGACCGCGCGGCCGGCTTTGGGGCACAAGGGGGGGCGTCAACCATCCCCTTCACCCAACCCCTTCAACAAAGGAGCCGACCATGCGCCAAGAGCATTGCGACGAGAGCACACAAGAGCGTACCTGCGATCTTTCGAAACTGGCCGGAGCAGCAAGGCTGACCAGCCCCAGCCGCGAGGCGGACCTGTGCGCCCTGCCCTGGAACCCGCATCCGAGTTTCCCCGGCGTGGCGCTCAAGCATCTCGTCACCGGGGCCGAAACGGGCGGGGCATTGAGCGCGCATCTGGTGCGCGTGCAGCCAGGGTGCTGCCTTATGGAGCACCGCCACGCCGACAAACTGGAGCTGCACGAGGTTGTGCGCGGTGCAGGAACCTGCGCCCTGGCGGACAAGACCGTGCGCTACGAACCCGGCGCCTGCGGGCTCATCCCGGCGGGCGTTCCCCACAGTGTGAGGGCCGATGCCGGAGAAACCCTTTACATCCTCGCCAAATTCGCCCCGGCGCTTTTGTAGCGCCAAGGGCTGCCCGCGCGCGGACGCTGCCCCGAGCCAGCGAGACCCAGACGCTGGCGGGAAGGGTACCGCCAAGCTGGTGACGCCCGGCCCAGCCACGACGGAGTCAACTGCGCCCGGCCCAACTCCGAGCGAATCGGCTGCGAGCGAATCATGTCAGCCCGGCACGAAGCAGCGCGGCCCGCTGCTTATCTGCCCGGCGGATCTGCCCGGCGTAAGCCTCGCCGTGGCCCACGTCCACCCCCCCGCACAGCCGCGCCACGTCCACGATTCCCTGATTTTGGGCGTGGTGACGGCTGGGTCGCGGCGCATCCGCACCTCCCACGGCGAGACACGCATCGGCACGGGCGAGGTGTTCGCGCTGCCGCCCGGCCTTGCGCACGCCTGCGAGCCTGCCGAGGAACATGCTGCCGAAGCAACCGGCAAACACGCCTGCGCTTACTTCGCCTTCAGCATCCAGGCCGCAAGCCTGCCCCCTCTTGTCCTGGCGGCCTTGCCTGCTCGCATCGCCGATGGGGCGCTGGCCCGCACGCTGGAGCGCCTGGCAGAGGCCGTGCAACAAGAATGCGGCAGCCTGGAGCGGCAGTCGCTGCTGGCGGAGGC
>DMAT01000079.1 GCA_003451635.1 Syntrophus sp. (in: bacteria)
CGGGCGTTTCAGATAATTTCTGCTCCCGGCGCCGGATCTGCCGGGCCACTTCGATGCCGTCGATTCCGGGCATACGGATGTCCAGCAGGATCATGGCGAATCGCTGCTCTTGTGCCATCCGAAGGGCCTGGAGACCATCCTCGGCCAGGGTCACCCGATGCCCGCAGGCCGTCAGGGTATCCTCCAGCAGACGGCGATTAAAGGCGTTTTCCTCAACAACCAGGATCGAACCGGCCGCCGTTGCCATGATCTGGGCCTGACCACGGTCATCCGGTGCTGCCTCGGTTTCCTGAAGGGGCAGCTCAACGGTAAAGCAACTGCCGCCCCCCTCCCGGCTGTCAACGGCGATGGTTCCCTTCATCAATTCCGTCAGACTCCGGACGATGGCCAGTCCGAGGCCGGTGCCGCCGAAGGTGCGGCTGATCGTCGGATCCAGTTGGCGGAAGGGTTGGAACAGTTGGGTGCGGTTGCTTTCCGGGATGCCGATGCCGGTATCCTTGACCTCAAAGCGGACCAGCGGAGCTCCTGCGCCGGCAAGGCCGGACAAGCGGACGGTGCAGGAGACCGAACCGCTTTGGGTAAACTTGACGGCATTGGACAGCAGATTGACGAGAATCTGACGCAGGCGGACCGGATCCCCGAGAACCCAGGCAGGGACATTTTCTGCGATCACGATTTGGAATGCCAGCTTTTTCTGGTCCGCCTGCGACCGGTACGGCTCTTCCAGAGCCATGACAAGCTGTCGCAGGTTGAAAGGCATGGCCTCAACCTCCATCCGTCCGGCCTCGATCTTGCTCATGTCCAGGATATTGTTGACCAGCTCCAACAGCGAGCGTGACGATTGTTCAAGAATGGCGTGATATTGACCAAGCTTCCGGGGGTCTGTGGCCTGGCGAGCCAGGGTGCTGAATCCGACCAGGGCGTTCAGGGGGGTCCGGATCTCATGGCTGACCAGGGCGAGAAATTCGGATCTTGCCTGCAACTCGATGGCGGACTGCTGCGCCTCCAGCACCAGCCGACGTGAACGGGCGTTCAGGATCATGGCAAAAAAGCCGCCGATGATCAGTCCATTGGCGATCAAAATCTGCCGGCCGATAGTGCTGGTGGCGCTTACCTGACCGCTGCTGAAAATCCAGAACAGGTTTAAAACGAGCGTCGTCGCGGCAAAAAAGATTTGCAGCACACGCCTGCTCGGCAACTGTTCCTTGCGGAGGGTAAAGGCCATGAGGACAAAATATGGCCAGATGATCCTGAACAACAGGGCGTTGGTGATCAGGGCAATGAAGGTGTACCCCAGGGCCATTGCCGCCAGTTGCAGGGGAAAGGCCAGCAGAAACAGGTTGAGCCCGCGCATCAGAAGCGGTGGCGGCTCATAGGGTTTGAACAGTGCCCGGCAGAAAAGCACGGTGGTAAAGCTGACTCCGCAGTAGCTGACGGCAGTGATCCAAACCGCCAGTAGAGGAGTGCCTGCCGGGACAAAGGGGGCCAAGTAGCCGGAAATGGATATGCCGTACAGGGTGTACAGGGCTTGATAAATGGCAAAGAGGCCCAGAATCGGCAGCCGGTCCAGATAATAGCAGTGGAGCGCCCAAAGCAGCAACAACAGCATGGGGGTCACTAAAAGCACCCCCAGCAAGTCAATCCGGTGGTCCAGTCGTTCCGCCTCGTCCGGTTCCAGGGCCGCCACACTCAGCTGTGACGGGGGGTAGGTATGGAGGCGAAGATAGTAGGTTGCCTCAGGGCCCACGATATGGACAACAAACCCCAGGGAAATACTGGCGCGATCCCGCTCACTATAGGGATAGTTGGTTCCCGTGACGCGTGTCCTCCACCCCTGCGGAGTGCCGGCACCGGCCTCATACAAACGAATTTCCGTGAGCCAGGGCTGGCGAATTAACAGCACGACCTCGCTCCCTTTGGCAGGCGCCTTCACCCGCAAACGCAACCAATGCACGGAGTCCTTGAAGCCCTTGGAGAGTGTAGGCCCGATCGGCGTAAACTCGCGCCCTGTCACATCGGCGATCGTCAGGTTGCCGGTCGCGTCTTCCAGCGCGGCACGGGAAATGATCAGATCATCCGCAGCAACCAACGGTGCAAAGACGAGCCCAATGAACAAAGGCAAGATTACAATAAAGCATCTCCTGAAAGCCTTTTTTAAAATGATCATCCTCTCTGAAATCACCTTCCTGCCCGGGACCAGTGAGGTGGTCTGGGGCTTTAGCAGGGCGTTGAAAAACCGGTTTATGGAATGTTTATCGATTCTCGGATCGATTTTTCAAGTGGAAACTTGTCTTTGATTTTCATGCTTTTCGTAGGGTGCCAACGGTCTTTATCCAGCCGAAGATCTCCTCGATGCGCTTCCCGACCTTTCCACTACAGATAAGGGGCTACTTTTTCAGGGCGGGAGCATATGAATAATGATCCTGTGTGTCAATGGGATTTTGACCATACATTTCAACACCTTTGTTTTTTGAGGTTGGTGTGGAATAGGACTTGCTTTTTATTTACGATTATCATTAAATCAGATAATCATATTTTACAGGAGGACGCGATGATCCAGACAATCACCGTCACCGACGCGGTCCGGAACTTCTCGGAACTGCTCAACAGCATCCGTTACCGGGGAGAACAGTATACGATCCTAAAGGGGGGAAAGCCGGCGGCGACCATCGGACCGGCGGCGGGTTCCGTGAAAGAACGGAAACTGTCCGACCTCAAAGACATCATGCGCAGCCTTCCCCGTCTCGAAGACGATGGAGAGGCCTTCGCGAGAGATATTGCGCAGGCCGTCATGGCGCAGCCGCCTGTCGGGGAGGGAACTCCATGGGCATAATCTTCGACACATCGGCAATCATCGGCATCGAACGCGGTCGTGAATCTCTCGACGCCCTCATCGCCGGGCGGGAAGAAGAGTCTTTCGGCATCAGCGTCATCACGGCGGCCGAGCTTCTGCACGGCGTCGAGCGGGCTGATACGGAAGAGAGGAAACTCAGGCGGCAGGCCTTTGTGGAGAAGGTAATCGAGTCATTTCCGGTTTTCCCCTTTGATCTAGTGATCGGCCGGATCTACGCCCGCATCTGGGCCGCCGCCCGAAAGGGTTGGACCGTGGGCGCCCACGACCTCATCATTGCCGCTACCGCCATTTCCCTGGATTATACCGTCGCCACGGTCAATATCCGGGATTTCGAGAAGATCCCGGGGGTAAAAATAGAAAAACTGCAATAAGGAGGACCTTATGGCAACAACTAAGACCTACAAGCCCAAGCAACTTTATGCCGTCCTCCTGGCCGACCTCCAGGCGGACGCCAACCAGCCCCGCAAATACCTAGATTCCCAGGTCTATCCGCGCTATGAAAATTGCAGATATTGTGAGATAATGAACCCATCGTGGTTGATAAAGGAGGGATTAGGATATGAAACTTACAGCAATCATCGAAAAGGAAGACACTGGTTATGTCTCGTTGTGTCCTGAGTTAGATATTGCAAGTCAAGGTGATACCGTTGAGGGCGCAAGAGATAATCTTAAGGAGGCATTAGAGTTATTCTTTGAAACGGCATCTGCTGAGGAGATACAACTCCGACTTCGTGGAGATGTATTCGTCACACAGGTTGAGGTTGCCGTTGGGTAAGCTGCTTATCCTTTCAGGCAAGGAAGTATCTGAACTGCCTCGTAGTGAATTCGAAGCGAAATTTTCTTTGCCCAACCAGACAATCCAGCCGACTCGTTTCACTTGTGGCAGATCTTTTCGTTCAGCAATAAGCAATCAGGAAGGAGACAGTGAGATATGACGGTCATCGGAATAAACGGAAGCCCGAGAAAGAAATGGAATACGGCGACCCTGCTGACTAAGGCGCTTGAAGGCGGCACGACGTAAGGAGGTGTTTCCGGGCGACTGCCGGAAAGCCTTCGATCTCGGTTGCCGGATCGCTTCCAAGGCATGAGGGGAATTGAATAATGCCGGGAACTCTTTCCCCGTCCGGATGCAGCCCAGACAAAAGTGAATGGGGGCGATTGACGTCCGGTCAGGCGGTCTTTGTTTTTAGGCGGCGATAGTATCTCAGGGGGATCACAAGGCTGAAAAAAGGGATGATATACATGGCGGCGACCATCGTTTCGACAGGGCCGAAGAATTCAGAGGAGAAAACAATCACCAATACATTGTTCATGTTTCCCAGCATGACTGCGCCGGCCAGTTGATTCTCCAGGGAACTTTTCCTGAAAAAGAAAATGCCGATGATGCAGTAGATCGCACACAGCACAATGGCAACGACGGACGCCATGACAATCGTATGGGGTTCTTTCTTGAAAAAAGACGAATAGCGCCAGAACACCCCCAGATTAATAACGGCAAAAAGCACGAGGGAAATGGGGAAGCGCTTTTTCATCAAATGCTTCAGCAGGTCCGGGGTCAGGCGTCTCAGGACTTCAACGGCCAGAATGGGAACGAAGATCACCAATGCCAGCATGCGGATCATCCCGAAAAGAGAAATCTCCATTTGCTTCGCCGCAACGAGATTAATGAGGATCGGCAATGAAATCGGCGTCAGAAAAGAGGTAATGACCACGAAAACCAACAGAATATCATTGGCGCGGAGGGGCAGTTTCATGATAGTTAGATTAACAGAGAGCTCTTATCCGATCAATATAAAAAGGAGAACTGCGGCGCATATGGAAAGTTCAAAAAGAAAGGAACTGTTTATGGCCTCGGGAAAGAGAAGATGGTTGTTTCTGAATATAATACTGTCGGCTTTTGTCGTTTTGGGTTGTGCTTCCTCATTTAACAGCAGGGGGTTGAATCTTGCTGCCGATGCCAATTACACTCAATTAGTGAAGGAATTTGAACCCCCCGGAGAAAACTATACCCGCATGCCCTTTTCACAGTTAATCTATCTCTGCTCAGCCTATGGGGAATTGAAAAATTACGGGAAACTCTTTCCCTGTCTTGATGCAGCGCAGACAAAGGTGAATGGGGGCGAATATATTGCCGATACGTGGAACCATTCGGCTACGCCGTCCAGACTGAAGGCCATCGCTCTTGTCGAGCTTGGGCAATACGACGAGGCCGTCAAGGCGGCGGAACTTTCCAATGAAATTGTCACAAAAAATAAGTTGACCCGGTTTGAAGAGGTCAAGGTATTGGAAATCCTCGGTCTGTCCTATGCCCTGGCAGGAAAAACGGTCAAAGCGGAAGAGATTGCCGATCGGCTCAAGGGGTTATACCTAGGATACCCGTATATGCTGGTAAAAGATGACCGCAATATGGCCATCGCCAAGATTTATATCGCGTTGAAGAAGTATCCGGAGGCCATCAATGCCGTTTCCTACAATTTCAAGGATTCCAACACTTTCCTCAAGACGATCGGGGGGTGGGATGTCTTTGTCAACAACAAGCTGTCTTTTGAATTCATGAAGAACAAGAGTCTGTTTGAAGTGGGCCGGTGGACCGAGGCCAAACAAGGTTATGACGAGCTCTTGCAGTATCCCTATATCCGGGATCGGGGGGAGATGACTTGGAACATCCTCTTTGATCGCGGGAGGATAGCCGAAAAGGAAGGAAAGTTAAAAGAAGCCATTGAATTTTATGAAAAAGCGGTCGAAGTAATTGAACAACAGCGGTCTACGATCAATATTGAGGCGAGCAAAATAGGTTTTGTCGGAGATAAGCAGGCCGTTTATCACAGTCTGATCAAGTCGTTGTATACCGATCATCAATATGAAAAAGCTTTTACATACGTGGAAAGATCAAAATCCCGCGCCTTGGTTGACCTCCTGGCGGGCAAACAGGACTTTGCGGTCAAAGTTGCGGGAAAAGAGGAGCAGGTAAGAACGGTACTTGCCTTGAATGACAGCTCGGAGGCGGAAGCTGTTTCCCTGGATAATCCCGCCAACAAATTCCGGACCCGGAGCATTGCCATCAAGGCGAAGAATGATCTGCAGCGCGAGGCGCCCGAACTCGCTTCGCTTGTAACCGTCAACTCCACCCCGTTGTCCGAAATCAAATCCTTAATTCCCAAAGGAGAATCGCTGATTGAATATTACTATTACGGGACGGATATGTATGCCTTCGTGCTTTCTGAAGGTGGTTTGCAAAGCGCCAAAATCAGCACCGAAGGACTTGCGGAGGAGGTGGCAGCCTTCAGGAAATCCCTGGAGAACCCCGGTTCGCAGCAGACCATGGCCCTTGCCGGCAAGCTTTATCAGCGAATCTTCAAGGGCTTGGCAGGGGCGTTGAAAGATCGCGATCTTATCATTGTACCCCATGGCGTTCTGCATTATATCCCCATGAATGCCCTGTATGATGGCAAGGACTACCTGATCGACCGCTACAACATCCGGTTGATGCCCAGCGCGAGTACCATGAAGTATCTGCGGGAAAAGAAAAATGACAAAACAGGGGGAATTCTCGCCTTTGGCAATCCCGACCTGGGAGATCCGAGTTATGATCTGGTCTTCGCTCAGAAAGAGGCTATCGAGGTTGCGAGTACCTGGGCAAATTCAAAGGTGTTCCTGCGCAAAGAGGCCACCGAGGATGCCTTGCGCAGGAACGGAAGCGACTATAACTATATACATTTTGCCACGCATGGACAATTTTTCCCCGACAACCCGCTGAAATCAGCGGTTCTTCTCTCCCCCGGCCCCCATTCCAACGGCCTGCTGACGGTGGATAAACTCTACTCACTCCAACTCGGCGCGAATCTGGTCACCTTGAGCGCCTGTGAAACCGGCCTCAGCAAGGTTGCCAACGGTGATGACTTGATGGGCCTGACCAGGGGTTTTCTCTATGCCGGGAGCAGTTCCATTGTGGCCAGCCTCTGGAAGGTCGACGATCTGGCGACCTCCTATCTCATGATCCGGTTCTACCAAGGCATGCAGAAGGCCGACAAGCGGAACGCCTTGCGAAAAGCCCAGCTTGAGACCAGAGAGAAATATCCTCACCCCTATTACTGGGCGTCATTCCAGTTGACCGGAAGCGCAAGGTAATTTTGGAATAAGCTTAAAGAGCGTTTAAAAAAGAAGGCAAAGTATCCCTCAATGTGTTGAGGTTCCACCAAATATTGTGGCCAAACTAATTATTTCATTGTTTTCCGCTATTCCATCCTGCTAGTGTCTCGTCAACCATCAAGTGCCGGGTAGAGACGGCGTAGTTTTATCCCGGCATCAGCAGCAGTAAATTGCCAGTTAACCTTTGCACACTTGTTGTTTCCGGCTTTCTGTCACGCTGCAACTTCTTTCTTAACAATGTCGATGTGGTCAATCCTTCTTTTCAGACACTGTCCTGTAAGTACATTCAACTCTATCTCGGCCATATTCAACCAGCAGCCTCATGCTCCTTGCCGTCGCCGGCGAGCCGCTGCTCAGGCGTCAGCCACGGAATAGTTGCAAATCTGTCACACTTCGTACTTTCCGGTCCGCCGGGCCTGAGCAACGATGGTCATGACGGCGGTCGAGGCGAGCCGCGTCCGTAACGAGTCGGAACGGCTCGTGAGGACAACGGGGACCCTGCCCCCCAGTACAATCCCGGCACCTTCGGCGCCCGCCAGATAAGTCAATTGTTTGAGGAGCATGTTGCCGGAATCAAGATCCGGGGCCAGGAGGATGTCCACATCACCGCTCACGGGAGAGTTTATCCCCTTGGTTTTCGCGGCCTGGGCGCTGATGGCGTTATCAAAGGCCAGCGGGCCGTCAAGGATACCGCCGGTAATCTGCCCCCGATCGGCCATCTTGCACAGGGCGGCTGCGTCAATCGTGGAAGGAAGCCGGGCATTGACCGTTTCGACGGCGGAGAGGATGCCCACCTTCGGTGTCCCGATTCCCAGCATCTGGGCCAGATCGATGGCGTTCTGGATGATGTCGCGTTTATCCGTCAGGCTGGGGGAAATGTTGACGGCAGCGTCGGTCATGATGAACATCTTCGGATAGGCCGGAACATCCATGACGAAGGCGTGGCTGATGCGCCGGGCGGTCCGCAGCCCCGTTGAGGATGACATGACGGCGCCAAGAAGCTCGTCGGTATGGAGGCTTCCCTTCATGAGGGATTCCACCTTACCCGCCCTGGCAAGCTCAACGGCCCTATCCGCTGCGGCATGGCTGTGCGGCGTGGAGATGATCCGGTAGGGGGCGAGGTCAATCTCCGCTTCGGCTGCCGCCTGTCTTATTTTTTCCTCCGGGCCGACGAGAACGGGTGTTATGAAGCCCCGCCGGGCCGCCTCTACAGCGCCGGACAGGGAAACCACGTCGCAGGGATGGACGATGGCGCAGGTCACCGGCTCACAGGCAGTGCAGGACTTGAAGAGATTCATAAAGGCGTCGCTGCGCCTCAGTTCGAGGTGGGCCGGAGCAACGTCGTCGTAAATCAGCCTCTGCACCGGCGCCGCCACGACCGTCTTGCCGGAGACAATCTTTCTTTTTTCCTGGTTGATCACGGTGCAGTCAAAGACGACCAGTCTCCCTCGTTTCCTTTTTTCCCGGACCGTTACCTTTGCTGTCAGCGTGTCGCCCGTAACTATGTCCCCGTCGAAAACAAGGTCCCGGCGCTGGATCTTCGTACCCGGTCCGGGGAGGCGTGTGCCTATGAGATTGGACAGGAGGGTTACGGCGCCGGAGGCCTCTGTCCTCCGGGTCGGGCCGCGGGGATTTTCGTCTCCCGAAGATGTGAGATGGAAGGCGTCAACATCCCCCGATAACATGGACATAAGATCGATCTGAGGGCCCGTCAGCGTGACGGATATCTCTGCCGCCATGCCAACCCGGATTTCATCAAAGGTCACATTGGTCCATTCACCGGAAACAGTCATTTTCTTACCTCCGAGTTCTTGCTGACCAGCCATTTTTCGGCGCCAACGAGGAAGAGGGCGGCGGTTGCCACGGCAACGATGCGCAGCCAGGAATATAGTCCGATGGGTTGGGAATGAAACATGGTGTTCATGGCCGGCAGATAGGTGAAAAGGAGTTGCAGCAATACCATGATACCAACGCCTCCGAAGACCCATGGATTGGAAAAAAGGCCTATCGTAAAGACGGATTTCGTCAGGGAACGACAGTTGAAAAGGTAAAATATTTCCACCATTACGAACAGATTCACCGCCACGGTTCTGGCCGTGGCAATGTCGGCCCCGTTTTTGAGTTCCCAGGAAAAGAGACCGAAGGCGCCGCGTCCTTCTTCCACGGCGGCC
>DMAT01000363.1 GCA_003451635.1 Syntrophus sp. (in: bacteria)
ATCAGCGGGATCACAATATTCTGAGCAGAGGTTTAGCTAGGCAATATCTGGATTTGTTGATGGGGCGATTGTGAATGCTGAACATAAGGGGGCAAGTCTAATTTTGACTCTTTCTTGAATCATTCTAAGAACGAACATGCTGACGGACAAGCCGCAGATGTTCAAAGCTGAACAGACGAGTTTGTGAGCTTATCATTAACTGCTGGTAGAGGGGTGGGGGATGTTGTTCACAAATTGTACAAAATTGAAAAACAGTTTGTGTAGTTTGTCAACAACATCCCCTGTCTTTCCACCAAAACAAACCGCGACAATAACCATGATTAAAACGAACTGATAGATAAGGATATCGATTATGTCCAAACCCCTAAGCAGCTGGAACCAATTCGCCCAGGAAAAACGTCTTGAGGGCCTTCCGTTCGAAAAGATAGGCGAACTCTGGAAAGGCACGGAGGGAGCCAAGTGGCGAGAGGAGCATTTAGGTGATGGTGCAATGCCGATGCCCACATACGACGCCTTGCTCTGGCCAGGGCTGCAGGCACTCAAAGAATCTAATCAACCATTGAACATCCAGGAACATCTTGCGGCGGTAATCCGCTTGATGGATATACCCCCTCGGCTGCAACGCATCATGCATGGCAACTCCGAACAAACCGAAGTCCAATACCGACTGGCCTGGGCGCGCACCTATTTGAACAAGGCAGGAGCGATTGAGAATGTTGATAGAGGAATCTGGCGCTGTACCCCCTTTGGAGAGACACTTTCCCAAGCAGAAGTGATGGAAATCCCGGCCAAAGTTCGCAAAGGCGACTATTCCGGCGGGGAATCCCCTGTCTATGACCGGATTCTGAAAACCGTGAAGGAACTTGAAGGTAGAGGCGACATTCTGCCTGATGACGTGCGCCAAGGGTATTACGATCTCTTCCGGGAAAAATTTGGTCCGGATGTGTTGATGACATTGGATGGTGAGGAACTGCTGTCGTACATGCATGACCACTCCAACTACGATAGCTTGGTTTACTGGTTGGAATTCAAAAACGACGCCGAGTTCCCGGCGATCTTCGGCAGCATCGCAGGCGGCAGTGCACTTAAGTTCGGGATTTACCGCCGGAAAGAAACCGGCAAATGGATGAAAGGTCATCCCACCAAGCAAGTGGAGTTGTCCATTGATGAAGCGGTGAACATCGCCAAGATGCATCGCGAACAACTCATTCGTGGTGTTGAATTACTGAAGCAGATGCCCGCCGACGCGGATGCAGAAGATTACCGGAAGCTTGAAGAAGCCATGTTTGAGGAAACTCCTGATGTGGCTTATAAGGCCTGGGGCCACAAGTATTTTTCCCTGATGTTCCCGGATATCCTTGACGACTTTCATAATTTCCAATTGCAGCAGTTCCATTTAACAAAGCTTCTGCTCGACCCGCCGAAAAAAGATGGTCGCTATCAGGCTGCCCAATTTTTTATTTCGGTTGCCCAAGTACTGGGCATTCACGTTCATTCGTTGACCGTCGCCTTGAACCATCTGCATCCGGTCTGGCACAGCTATTGGCGCTTGGGAACGAAGCTGGGTGGTAAGCAAGACATCTGGGAGGACATGAAAAGCGGCGGCTATATCGCCGTGGGATGGTCTGATGTGGGGAACTTGGAAGGACTGGCCTACAATAGAAAGGATATCGCCAAAGTTAAAGAAAGGCTCTCGGCAGAGGATTCAAAAACACCCCAGCATGCGGGGAATCAAGCCAGTCAGTTATTGAATTTTGCAGCCGGAACCAAGGAGAACGACATTGTTTTTGTGTCGGATGGGCACCACGTTCGCGGTATTGCGAAGATCACCGGCGCGTATGAGTATCACCCCGGATCGGAATTCCCCCATCGAAAACCGGTTGATTGGTTGTCTTTGGAGGAGTGGGATATGCCTGTTTGGAAAGGGCTGGTGCCTTCCACCATTCGAGCAATAGGTCACGAAAAATATTCAGGAACCCTGATTGAAGCTGAACGACGACTGCTTGAAGGGGAAATAATCGGCAAAGGCCATGGCCCGGGTAGTCAGCCCCCGACTCACCAGAAACTCGTCGGCATTCCTGCCCGCATTCAGACGATCCTGGAGCGTAAGAAACAGGCCATTTTGTTCGGTCCTCCGGGTACGGGCAAAACCTACTGGGCGATGGACACCGCGCGAGAACTCGCTGCCCGCTCAAATTTCAACGCAAGCTTTGATAACCTGTCATCTGATGAACAGACAATAATAACCGGCTCGGATGAAAAATTCGGACTAATCCGCACCTGTTGCTTCCATCCTGAATACGGTTATGAGAATTTCATCGAGGGTTATGCGCCAACAGAAAAAAACGGTCAGGTCGCCTTTCATCTGGAAAACGGCCTCTTCAAACAAATATGCATAGATGCAGCCAGACCTGAAAATGCAAACCTGAATTTTTACCTGATTATCGACGAGATCAACCGGGGTGACATCCCGCGCATTTTCGGGGAACTTCTTATGCTCCTGGAAGCAGACAAGCGCGGTTTGAGCCTGACGCTTCCAATTTCCAAGAAGCCTTTCAAAGTTCCGGAAAACGTGTTTCTACTCGGCACGATGAACACGGCGGATCGTTCCATTGCCTTGCTGGACACCGCGCTCCGTCGTCGCTTTGGTTTTGTGGAGCTGATGCCGGAGCCAGATATATTGGAAGATACGGTCATCGAGGGCATCCCGCTGAGACTATGGTTGAAGTCGCTAAATGAGCGCATCCGGCAGAATATCGGACATGACGCCCGCAATCTGCAAATCGGTCACGCCTACTTCATGCCGGGCGGGAAGACGGTTTCCACCATGCGCGAGTTTGCCCGTATCCTACGCGACGATATCGTGCCGCTTCTGGAGGAATACTGCTACGAGGACTACGGTCTCTTGACGCGCATCTTGGGCTCGGCATTTATCGATGAGAAGGGCTGGCGTGTTAGGCAGGACCTGTTCGACAGCCCGGACAGTGACAAGCTGGTCAAGGCCCTGTTGGCCCTTAATCCAGAAATAGCCACCTCAGACAAGTCCGTGGAGGCCGAAGAGGATACGCCTGGTGAAGACAACGAGGAAGAGGATACCGAGATCGAGGATGAGGCCAACGACGTATGAACGAGCCCATGGATATTTCGATTTTTCTTCATGAATGGCAACACCAAACGATTGTCGATGAAAAAGGAGCGGCCATTCCGATCATCTTGAGTCAATCTGATTCCATTCTGTCAGACAAACTGTCAAACGGCGGATTCCTTCATGTTCAGGATCTGAAAACCGGGCTGAATATTCAGACAACGTCTTATGTGGGACGCTTGCAACTCGGTCCGCTCCAACTCCATATCCGCCCCAAGATTGAACATCTCCCGTTGCTTTCCCTTTTTCGTTATGCCTACGGTTTGAATAAGTTACATCTTTTTTCCTCGTTTGTTTACCACACGGAAG
>DMAT01000142.1:0-5821 GCA_003451635.1 Syntrophus sp. (in: bacteria)
CGCATGGCCTTCGAAGGCGCAGCTTCCAGTTACAAATTCATGCCCATATTGAAATCGTTTCGGTACGCACCGCCGACCACGAAAGATGCAAATCCAGGTAAGCCGGAGTCTGATAGGTAAGGAAGTGATGCAGTTCAGAAATCTGTAAAATATACCGATTGCCTATTTAGGACGACGACGATTGTTGGTAAGTTGCACTCTTTAGGGCTCAGGAAGAACAGGGAGTCAAGAAAAAACGGGAAGGAGGTGAGAGACGATGGCCAGCGCCAGAGGTAAGAAAAGATGGCGAAAGGAGTCCGAGTTCGATCGGCAGTTCAAGGAAGGCAAGGAACACATTACGTGTCCCCATTGCAATGCATCCCTCGGAGATCACTGGACGGATAAGAAGGGGAAACATTATTCCTTTCACCCTAATGTTCTCTACCAGTTTGGGGACGATAGGCGGCACGTTACCTGTCCCAAGTGTAGTGCGCTTCTGGGAGAGGTATACTGGGAGGAACCGACCACTTGTGATCGGGTCAAGTATTTCTTTCGTGAAAGCTGGAAAGGCGTGGCAAGCATGTCTCTAATGTTCTGGGGGGCGTTGTTGCTGGTGTGCGCAGGAATTGGTGCGTATAACGGAAAGCCTGTGCCTGATCTTATGACGGATTATGTTGTGCAGGGATTAGCCTTGGTTGTGGCCGCGATATCGTTCCCTTGCTTCCTTCTGTTTCAGCTCGTGTTTTTAAGCAAAAAGAGTCCTGGAAGGGACGACTGGGATGAATGGTGGTGGTACGACACTTAGGCCGCACCCGAAACAGGTCCTTTTAGGGAGGACCATGCCTGTCAGTAATGCCTATCAGGGAGGTGTGGGGGGCTGATGATATGGGGGTGCACAAGTTTCGGGTGAGTGTTTCAGAGATTTGTGGAGATGATATGATAGTAGGTACCCCATATTGCGGCTGATGCCAAAATAGCCCGGATCGACCACCCTTGCCGGGTTTTCATTACCACCAACTGCTGTTCCAGATCTTCCCGGTTATAGGGGGAACCCCTTGATGATGTCGATTTTTAGTTTTCCTCCGGTAATGCCAAAACAATCCCAACAACAAATATGCAATATGAGTTTTGGGCTTGCTAATTACATATTTTGTGATAAGGTATCGCCATGATTGATAGAACCATTGAACCTGTCCTCCTTGGGCTGGCACAACAGTACCCCGTCGTTACGATCACGGGGCCGCGTCAAAGCGGCAAGACCACTCTTTGCCGGAAGGTATTCCCTACTCTGAAATATGCCAATCTCGAAGCCCCGGATACGCGTATGTTTGCCATTGAGGATCCTCGCGGTTTCCTGGCGGCGAACCGTGATGGCGTCATCCTCGATGAAATCCAACGGGCGCCCGAACTCCTCTCTTATATCCAGACCATTGTCGATCTCAAGAACAATCCGGGACAATTCATCCTGACAGGCAGCCAGCAGTTCGAGGTTATGAACACCATCAGCCAGTCCCTTGCCGGCAGGACGGCGCTCCTGAAGCTGCTGCCCTTTTCTCTGGGTGAGCTGAAACAGATGCCTCAATCAAGCATTGACCGTCTTATGATCACCGGATTCTACCCCCGCATCCACGACCAGGGGCTTAACCCTGCTCAGGCCCTCGGTGATTACCTGGAAACATACGTGGAACGGGACCTTCGCCAACTCGCGATGGTGAAAGACATCTCCCTTTTTGAAAGGTTCCTGAGACTCTGTGCCGGCCGGGTGGGGCAGGTGCTGAATCTCCAGAGCCTCGGAAACGACGTCGGCGTATCCCATTCCACCGCCCGGTCCTGGCTGACCCTCCTGGAGGCAAGTTATATCATTTTCCTGCTCCAGCCGTGGCACACGAACGTTTCCAAGAGATTGATCAAGTCCCCGAAGCTGTATTTCTATGACGTCGGACTCGCATCCTTTCTCCTCGGCCTGGAAAATGAAACGCAGGTAAGCAGAGACCCGCTACGGGGAAGCCTCTTCGAAAACATGGTGGTGATGGAAGCGCTGAAATACCGTTATAACCGGGGAATGCGGAGCAATATCTTCTTCTACCGGGACAGCAACAGCAATGAGGTAGATTTAGTCGCCGAAAAGGGCAGGGATCTTTGCGCCATTGAGATAAAGGCGGGCGCCACCGTGAACCCCGACTATTTCAGGGGGCTGCACCATTTTGCTAAAGCCGTCGGGAGTAGCCGGGTGATTAGAGGCGGCGTTATCTATGGCGGGGAAGAAATGCAGGAACGGAGTTCTTTCCCTGTTTATCCGCTGAGCCTCTGTGAAGATCTCTTTGCCGAACAAAAACAGAGTAGGGACAGCGAGACAGGAGAAGGCGGATGCATTCGCCAGGGGGGTGTCTCTGATCGTGAAAGAAATGAACGGTCAAAAAGGGCATCGTCTCCGTAAAATTGCCAGGGAATTGAATGACAGGCGCATCTTGACAGCTCGTGGCAAGGTGGGGAGCTGGACAGCGACGGCGGTGAGAAATGTGCTCGGCAGAATAGGAAAGATAGAAGCATCGGGAGGGCGAGAAAGAGACCTTGGTCCTGAGATAATCAACGCCTGATACATAATTTAGTATATTACGCTATTTGCCGGGGGGACATGAAAAATGAAGATTGACCGATGCGGTTCTATCAATTCTTTTAATTATAAGGGTATCCGAAATCCGTGATGTATGGACGTCCTTCCAGCCCCACTGACTACACATTGATAAACCGTATTGTGTGATTGATCCTGGGAAATGTAGCGGCAAAGCAAAACCGAAATACATGATGTATTGCAATTTCTTTTCTACCAGTTTTTGTGTAGCAGCTTTGAACCAGTAATGATCGAGATTGAGGAAGGAAAAAACGGAAGGTGCCGGTTATTGGCAACATCTACAAGTTCTCGAAATTGATAAACGCCCATATGTGAAGATTACCGTTTAAAAACATCGTTATGTTGAACTACCGGATGCCCTCTTCAGAAACGCTTGTATTTTATATGGACCTGCTTCAGAAAAGATCAAAATTTCCTCATACCTGTAATTCATTATTTTGGGTTACTTGTTTACACACCCCTTTTTTTATGTGCAAGATCAACAAGCGTATTTGTCATATATTGGCATATTTGTTGATAAAAGATATTATCCACGCTCTTTTCAAAGAAAACGCATCTTAATCTTACAGCTTCACTTATAATTTCATCCTGGGCATAACCACTTATCATTATACGAGGAACATCATGCAAGTCATTATGATCACTGTCTATTCTCCTTAGCAATTCCACTCCATTAATCTTGGGCATCGCATAATCAAGAATAATAATGGAAGGCTTGGTTCCCCCCTTAAGCAACTCCAAAGCCTCTGCTCCATCACTTGCTTCAATAAATTCAAACTCTTGATCTTTAAGGATATGCTTAATTTTGCGGATAAAAATCATGCGGAAGTCTGCTTCGTCATCAACAAGAAGAACTACTGATCTTTCCATATCCTTCATCTTTTTCTCTATGTAAATATCCGGATAAAGCTTTTTCGTGCAATCTGGACATATCCCATGACTGAACTCGGCTTCGGTGTGTTCGCTGACATACTTCTCGACCTGGTTCCAAAAACCCTTGTCATCACGGATCTTCTTGCAGTTCGCACAGATAGGCACGATCCCGCGCAATGTCCTGACCTCGTCAAGGGTCTGTTGGAGTCGTCTGCGTTCTTCTTCAAGCGCCTCCTCCGCCCGCTTGCGATCGATGATGTCCGTCAGTAGCTTCTCATTGGCCTGCCTCAACTCCTCTGTCCGCTCCGCCACAAGCTGCTCCAGTTTATCGTGCGCCCGTCGCAGCCACTCTTCCGCCCGCTTGCGTTCGGTGATGTCTCGCTCGAGGGCCAAGATGCGTTCTTTGCCGGCTATGGATCCCCGTCTCAGGTTGACTTCCGTCCAGAAGAGATGGCCATCCTTGTGCTTGCAGTGCCACTCGAAAAGCTGGGGCTCTCCGTCTATAGCCTTTCTAAACAGCTCCACGGCTGTCTCCTGTGTGTACGGAGGAACGCCCGAGGAAATGTCCTCTATGTTCAGATTCATCGCTTCATTGACCGAGTATCCAAAGATTTCTGTTACAGCATTGTTGACATCAAGAAATTCCCCGGTCTCAATGTCATGGACCCAAATGGCGTCATTGACTGCGTTGAATATCTCACGGTAGGTGACCTCCGAGCGTTTTAAAGCGTCGTCAGCCTTCTTTCGCTCGGTGATGTCGCGCACTATCCCGTTATAAACAACTTCATTTTCCCGTAGGGAGGGAGTGGAATTACCAGAAAACCAGATTAGCTCACCTGAGGGCTTTTGGAGCATCCCCTCGTATTTCCATTCACTTGCTTCCTTGACTGACTTCTCAATCGATTTTATAAAACTATCCCTATGCTCTGGAATAACTATCGCCGAGAAACGTTCGAAGTACCCCCCTAGGTCGGGTTTCAGGCCAATGACCTGTTCCGACTTGCCGCTAACATAATAAAATCCCATCGCTCCGTTTGGCTTGGCATAAAACTGATAGACGACCCCGGGAATCTGAGTTGTTATCTCACGCAATCGATTCTCACTATCCTGCAGCGCCTTCTCTGCTCGCTTGCGCTCCGCTTCCGAGTGCTCCAACTCCTTTATTTTCTGCTTTAAGGAGGAATTCTCTTCCATCAGTTTTTGATTCGTTCTGGATGGATCGTGCATCGAAATGTTCCTTTGTTATTATCAACAGCGCATGGTGGAAACAATAATGTAAAGCACTTGTTTAGTGGATATTCTATTGGCTGTCAAAAGGAAAGTTCATCAGTGGCGCACATACCGTTCGAAAGGTTGGATCTACGCAAATATTATCGGATGCTCGCTTTCAGGGGGGATATCAGCCCGACAGCAATGAAATGGGCCGACATTTATCCTCATGTTGGGTAAAGATCTTCTATACGGGAAAATTCAAAGACGGCAAGGTCATCAAGGGTTTTGAAAACGCTGTTATGGGGATGAAGGCAGGTGAAACCAAGACCGTCACCATCAAGCCGGCGGTCGGCTATGGGGTCAAAGATCAGGATTTGACATGGATCGTGACATCTGCGGAACTTCCGGCAGGCACGACACCGGCTCTTGATACGGAGGTTGCCTTCACAAGGGCGGACGGCATCGAGGTAGATGGCCGCATCATAAAAATCGAAGGGGACCAAGTAACCATTGATGGAAATCATCCACTTGCCGGTCGCAACCTGACTTTCGAAATCAAAATGGCTGATGTGAAATAGAGTGCATCCTACCTGAATTCTTACCTAAAAAAAGCAAAGACATCATTTTGGGTAGCTGTACGTCGCAGATCGATCGGCGTCAAGGCGCTTTCATAATTTTGTTAATAAACCGGCAAGACGACAGACTGAGACCACACTTATCCCCAGAGGATCAGCCCCGTCTCCAGTTTTGCCGCCAGGTCCTTGTGGCGGGGGATAACCCGTACGCCGTAGCTGTAAAGGCCGTTTTGCTTCACGATATAGTCTGCGGAAAAGGTCAGAATCCCCTCCCCGGATCTGTCAGTCAAGGCCAGGTGGACGCTCTCCGGCTGGCTGACAAAATCGTAGCCGTCCCGGTGGCCGATGACCATTTCTACCAGTATTTCCTCGGGGTCCAGTTTTCCCGGATCGATCCGGGCGCTCACGGTCAGGGGCTGATCGACAATGACCGTATCCCCATGAATGCCCTCGACGCTGACGTCAATGAGCTTCAGGGAAGAAAAACGCATGGGCAGCTTCGCTTTCCAGTCGGCCATCTGTCTGGCAAGGGCGAAACCATCGGCGGTAA